>NZ_CM001439.1:3380384-3460035 GCF_000244955.1 Saccharomonospora marina XMU15
TCGGCTTCCGTCGAGTGTCACGCGCTGCCGCGCGTGGCTAACCTAACCGCAAGCCTTGCAAGGTAGACGTGTGGTCCCCCGATCAGGTTGCGCTTGGCTCCAGACGGCCGTCACGCTCCGTGTGGAACGCGCTGCCTAGCGTTCCGAGTTCTCAGAGCGGAACGCGGAACCGCCCGGCACCGCTGCCTGTCCACGCCCGCGTGAGCAGGTCACCCGCCGGGCCCAGTCCCGCCGTATGAATGGTGAATTCCGCCACGAGCCTGCTCCACGGTCCTGGCCTGCGCAGCATGGCGTGACCTTCGGATGCGATCTCGAACCGGGCAACGCGCGCCGCCACGGCCGCCGCACGCACGGCGTAGTCGTGGGAGTCCTCGGCAGGCGTGATCGTGTCGTGGGTTCCGTGGGCGATCAACACGCTGCGCCCGGTGACGGGCTCCACCGGTTCCGCTCGCGGGGTCCACGGCGCAAGCGCGCAACTGCCCGCCACCGCGGGATCGTCGGCGATCCGCAGCGCGACCCGGCCTCCCATGGAATGACCGACCAGCACCACCGGCAGGCCCGGCCGCCGGGCCCTGACGCGGTCCAGCGCCCAACGCGCGTCCAGCACCGGGTGCAGCATCGGCTCGTTCCAGCCGCGCACCCGGTTGCGCAGCAGGCACACCTCCAGCCCACTGCGCCCGCCCGCCGCCAGCAGCCCCCGCGCCAGCGCGACCATGCGAAGGTAGGCAAGCCCCCACGGCCGCACGGTGGTCAGGCCGTGCTGCGCCCCGCCGTGCAGCACCAGCGCGACAGCGCGAACCGGCACACCCGGTGTCAGCACCCGCAGCGCGGGCGACTGCCCGCCACGATCGACCATCCTCACGCCGCCGCGGGTTCGTCCTGGGCGAACTGCGTCCGGTACAGCTCCGCATACCGCCCGTCCGCGGCCAGCAACTGATCGTGCGTACCGCTCTCGACGATGCTGCCCGCCTCCACAACCAGGATCTGGTCGGCGGCACGCACCGTCGACAACCGGTGCGCGATCACCAGCGCCGTGCGCCCGTGCAACGCGTCGGTGAGCGCCGCCCCGACCGCGGCCTCGGACTCGGAGTCCAGGTGCGACGTCGCCTCGTCCAGCACCACCACCCGGGGCTGCGCCAGCAGCAGTCGCGCGATCGTCAACCGCTGACGTTCCCCGCCGGAGAACCGGTAGCCGCGCTCACCGACGATGGTGTCGAGCCCGTCCGGCAGCGAGCGCACCAGCGCCGCCAGGCGCGAACGCCGCAGCGCGTTCCAGATCTCGGCGTCCGTGGCCTCCGGTGCCGCGTAGGTGAGGTTGGCGCGGATCGTGTCGTGGAACAGGTGCCCGTCCTGCGTGACCACGCCCACCGTGCGGCGCAGCGTCTCGAAACTCAGTTCCGAAACGTCCACACCAGACAGTCGGACGGCTCCGGAGTCGGGGTCGTAGAGTCGGGGCAGCAGCGACGCGATGGTGGACTTGCCCGCGCCCGAGGAGCCGACCAGCGCCACCATCTGCCCGGGCTCGGCCACGAAGCTCACACCGTGCAGCACCTCCTCGCCACCACGGCTGTCCACAGTGGCCACTTCCTCCAGCGAGGCGAGCGAGTACTTCTCCGCGGAGGGGTAGCTGAACCGCACATCGGCGAACTCCACCGAGACCCCACCCTCTGGCAGCGGCACCGGGTCGGGCCGCTCCTTGATCATCGGGTCCAGGTCGAGCACCTCGAAGATCCGCTCGAACGACACGAACGCAGTCATCACGTCGACGCGGACGTTGGCGAGCGCCGTCAGTGGCGTGTACAGCCGGGTGAGCAGCAACGCCAGCGCGACGACCGTGCCCGCGTCCAGACTGCCACGCAACGCGAGCCAGCCGCCGAGGCCGTACACGAGCGCCTGAGCCAGTGCCGAGACCAGCGTCAGGCTGGTCATGAACCAGCGGGTGAGCATCGCGGTGCGCACACCGATGTCGCGAACCCTGCCCGCCCTGCCGGAGAACTCCTCCGCCTCCACCTTCGGCCTGCCGAACAGCTTCACCAGCGTGGCCCCCGGCGCGGAGAACCGCTCGGTCATCTGCGTGGTCATCGAGGCGTTCAACGTGGCCGACTCCCGCTGCAACTGCGCCATCCGCCTGCCGATGCGGCGCGCGGGCAGCACGAACACCGGCAACAGCACCAGCGCCAGCAACGTGACCTGCCACGAAAGCGTGACCATGACCGCGAGCGAGAGCACGAGCTGGATCACGTTGGTGACCAGCCCCGACAGTGTCGCGGTGAAGGTGCGCTGCGCTCCGATGACGTCGTTGTTCAGCCTGCTGACCAGTGCTCCGGTGCGCGTCCTCGTGAAGAACGCGATCGGCATCCGTTGCACGTGCTCGAAGACCGCCCTGCGCAGATCGAAGATGAGACCCTCACCGATGCGCGCCGACTGCCAGCGCTCGGCCAGCCCGATCCCGGCGTCGGCGATCGCGATCGCGGCGATGACGAGAGCCAGCACGATCACCGTCGAGGCGGCGGAGCCCTTCACGATCGCGTCGACGACCCTGCCCGCGAGCAACGGTGTGCTCACCGCCAGTACCGCGGCGACGACCGTCAGGCCGAGAAACACCAGCAGCCGCCGCCAGTGTGGGCGGGCGAACCGCGCCACCCTGCGTACGGTCCCGCGCCGAAGCCCTTTCGGCGTGTCCGCCGATCTCATCGCACCGCTGAGCAACGACCATGTGTTGTCCACCCCGCCACCCCTTCCAGACCTGCACCATAGTAGAGCTAATTCCTGAGCGGATGTGCAGCACAACAGCCAACCCGATCAAGAACTTCCCGATCCTTCGAAAACGAATTGTGCCCGCCCGCACCGACAGTCCCCGCCGAGTCGGTAGCCTCATGCGCCATGGGGACACAGGCGATCATCGACCGAGCACGCCGGGTTTCGGCGGCAAGCCCGCTACGGTTGGACGCCGTCCTCTACCTCGCCTGCACCGGTTACGCGCTGGCGCTTGCGCTGACCGACCGGCATTTCGGCTTCCGCGTGTGGGCTGCATTCGCCGTGGCCGCATACGGCCTCGCGCTGGGGCACACCTGCTGGCTGGCCTTCTCCCGGCGGGCGCGGCCCGGCTGGTGGCGGTCGCGCTGGGTGGGCATCGCGCTCGTCGGCGTCGTCGGGATGCTCGCACCACTGGCCACACTCGTGGTGCGCCGGTTGTCCGGCGGCGACTGGAGCGCCTCACCGGGAGCGTGGAGTGCGCAGCCCGAGGTGTGGGTGATCGAGCGCTCCGCGCGCCTGTTGCTGGAATCGGGCACACCCTACGTCGATCTCACGACGCTGGGTCACCCGCCCGACGTGTACGACTACACTCCGTACGGCCCGGTGATGGCATTGTTCGGCCTGCCGAGGGCGTTGCTGGGTGGTACGCCCATCGGCGACGCGCTCACCGACGTCCGGCTGGTGTTCGCGCTGGTGGCGCTGCTGTGCGTGGTGGCGACACTGCGGCTGCTCGGCAACCCGGCGGTGCCGGTGCGCGCGGCACAGCTCACCGTGGCGTTCCCGCTCACGGCGTTGACGTTCGCCACCGCGGGTCCGGATCTGGCTATCGTCGCGCTGCTCGTGCTCGCCTGCGCGCTGGCCGCGACGGATCGGCCCGGGCAGTCGGCGATACTGCTCGGGCTGGTGGCCGCTGCCAAGCTGATCGTGCTGCCCGCGGCGGTGGTGCTCGCCTTCCTCGTGGCGAACAGGCTGGGTGGCCGTGCACTGGCGCGATTCGCCCTGCTGTTCACCGCCGTGTTCGCGGTGGTGCAACTGCCTGCGCTGCTCGTGGCCGCGCACACCTTCTTCGAACACGTCATCAGGTTTCCCGCAGGCCTGGCGGCGGTGAGTTCTCCTGCCGCGAGCCCGCTGCCGGGGCACCTCATCGCGAGCACCGGCACTGCCGGAAAGGTGGCCGCCTACGTCCTGCTCGCTGCCGCGGCACTGGCGATCCTGCTGTGGCTGGTGCGCAAGCCACCGCACAGCGGCGCGGACGCGCTGCTGCGTATCGCGGTCGGCCTCGGCACCTTCACGATGCTCACACCAGCCACGAGATTCGGCTATCTGGTGTACTGCACGGTCACGCTCGGCGCGCTACTGGTGTTTCGACACCGGGCAACGCCGTACCCGGCTACGCCTTCGACCGTGGAGCCCGACCCGGACGCCACGAGCGGGCGTGTCGGGCTTACTTCTTCTTGACGCGCGTCGCTCCGCCGCGTCCCCGAAGTTGCACGCCGGACTCCGACAGCACCCGGTGCACGAAGCCGTAGGAGCGACCCGTCGACTCCGCCAGTGCCCGGATGCTCGCCCCCTTCTCGTATTTCTTCTTCAGGTCAGCGGCCAGCTTGTCTCGCGTGTTTCCGGTGATGCGCGCACCCTTCTTCAGGTCTGCCACGTCAATCCACCTTCCGCCCGTCTGGTGTTTCGGGCCACATTCGACCCCTGCTGCCGCAATGATCGAACACACCGCCGCCGAATGCCAGACGAGGGCTCGAAAACCTGCCGAAACGGCGGCAATATTGCGCCGATTCAGTGCCAACCGGCTTGCGTACGAACGCAACGTCCGTTACTTCGCCACCCTGCGCACTCAGGCCAGCTGTACGAGTTCGCGATAATCGTCCGACCAGTGATCCTCGGTACCGTCAGGCAAAAGGATCACCCGTTCGGGTTCGAGTGCGTCGACAGCACCGGGATCGTGTGTCACGAGTACCACGGCACCGCCGTAGCTGCGTAAGGCGTCCAGCACCTGCGCCCTGCTCGCAGGGTCGAGGTTGTTGGTCGGTTCGTCCAGCAGCAACACGTTCGCCGCGCTGGACACCAGCCCCGCGAGCGCGAGCCGGGTCTTCTCCCCACCCGACAACGTGCCCGCGGGTTGGTCGAGTTGCTCGCCGGAAAACAGGAAAGACCCCAGCAGGTTACGCAGTTCCTGCGCGCCCGCATCAGGTGCGAGATGGCGAGTGTTCTCCCACACGCTCGCTTCGTGATCGAGTGTCTCGTGCTCCTGCGCGTAATAGCCCAGCCGCAGGCCGTGACCGGGCACCACCTTTCCGGTGTCCGGTTTCTCCAGTCCCGCGAGCAACCGCAGCAATGTCGTCTTTCCTGCACCGTTGAGCCCGAGCACGACGACCTTGGAGCCGCGGTCGATCGCCAGATCCACACCCGTGAAGATCTCCAGCGAGCCGTAGGACTTCGAAAGCCCTTCCGCCGTCAGCGGCGTTCTGCCGCAGGAGGCGGGTGAGGGGAAGGTGATCCGCGCGACCCTGTCCGCCTGCCGCTCCTCGTCCAGGTTCGCCAGCATCTGCTCCGCCCTGCGCGCCATGTTCTTCGCGGCGACCGCCTTCGTCGCCTTGGCGCCCAGTTTGGCGGCCTGCTGTCGCAGCGCCGCCGCCTTCTTCTCGGCGTTCGCGCGTTCCCTTCGCCTGCGCTTCTCGTCGGTGGCGCGAGCGTCGAGGTAGCGCTTCCAGTTCATGTTGTAGCTGTCGAGTTCGGCCCTCGTCGCGTCCAGGAACCAGACCTTGTTGACGACCTCGTCCAGCAGGTCCACATCGTGACTGATCACCACGAGACCGCCCTCGTGTGCCTTGAGAAAGCCGCGCAACCAGTTGACCGAGTCGGCGTCGAGGTGGTTGGTCGGCTCGTCGAGCAGCAGCGTCGTGCCGGACCTGCCGCCCGCACCCGACTCCGACGCGGCGAAGAGGATGCGCGCCAGCTCGATGCGGCGACGCTGCCCTCCCGACAGGGTGTGCAGCGGTTGCGGCAACACCCGTTCCTCCAGGCCCAGGTTCGCGCAGATCCGCGCGGCCTCGCTCTCGGCGGCGTAGCCGCCGAGCGAGGAGAACCGCTCCTCCAGCGTGCCGTAGCGGCGAACAGCACGGTCGCGTGCCGCGTCGTCGACGAGTTCGGCCATGGCGTTCTGCGCCTTCTCCATGTCGCGCAGCAACACGTCGAGACCGCGGGCCGAAAGCACCCGGTCCCTGGCCGCCACCGACAGGTCACCCTCTCTCGGGTCCTGTGGCAGGTAACCGATCTCACCGGTGTGCCGCATCTCACCGGCGTAGGGTTCGCCCTCCCCCGCGAGCACCCGCAGTGTCGTGGTCTTGCCCGCGCCGTTGCGGCCGACGAGGCCGATGCGGTCGCCCGGCTGCACTCGCAGCGTGGTTTGACCCAACAGGACGCGCGAACCAGCGCGCAGTTCGAGGCCACTGGCCGTGATCAAGGAGAACTCCGTGGTGTTGTGACGAACCTGGACACGTGAAAGCGCCCGCGCGGGGCGGGCTAGCTACTCCAGGCGAACGACCACGCGTTCCAGTGTAGGGGGCACCGTCCAGTGATTATCGATCACCGTGGGCCTGCTCACCTCAGCAGCACCTCCACCGCGTGTGCCCTGCGCGCGGCCTCGTCGAGCACGCTGCGCCGCGGTTGGGCGACATCGAGCACTCGCGGCTCGGCCAACGCGAACACCTCCGCCAGCCGCGGGTCACTGCGCAGTTCGTCCAACGCCCTGCGGTCACCGCCGAGCACCACTGCGTCCAACTCCCCGACCCTGGCCGCCAGCACCCGTACCGCGTCGTCGGCGGCGGAGCGCAACGCCTGCCGCGCCTGCCCGCTCCTGCGCCTGGCGAACCGCTGCTGCGACCAACCGCCCGCGGCGCTTCGGCCGTGCACGAGGTGGCGGTCGGTACGTGAGCGCACCACCCGCCCTGCCTGCGCCACGCCGACACTGTGCCCGCCGAGCCGCACCAGCAGCAGCCCGACCCGCCTCGGCCTGCGAACGTGCTCCACCAGCGCTTCGACGGCGAGGCCGTCGACCACCGTGTCGCGCTCGACGCCTCGCAGCGGGCCGAACGGCACCGCCACCGTGGCGGTCGTGCCGTCGCCCGCCGTCACCGTCACCTCCTGCCGGGCCAGCCGGGTCCGCAGCACGCCGCCGTTGCGTTCGGCGAAGCGCTCGAACCAGCCCGCGAGCCGGTCGGCGTCGACCTCGACGATGCGGCCCCCGCCGGGTGCCTGCCTGATACGTGCCACGCTCGCGACCCGCTACAGCACCGAGGGTTCCGACCACGGCTGTTCGGAGCGGCCGGAGATCGCGTCGAGCATGCTCGCCGCCTGCCGGTCGGTCAGCGACGCCACGAAGTCGACGACGGCTCTGCCGCGGGCGAGCCCCCGCACCGCGTCGGTACCGCGCACCGGCTCGCCGGTCGCTCCGATCAGCAGTTCCGGAGCAACGCGGGCGAGGCCGCTGTACTCGGCGTGCGCGAGTTCCACCAGGTCGTGCAGCCTGCGGGGCAGCCTGCGTGCCTCGTCACGGTCGGCCAGCCACGCGTCGAGTGCGTCCACCAGCTGCATCAGCAACGTGGCCTGCCCGCGCTGGTGCAACGCGAGGTCCGGCCGTTGCAGCACGAACCGCCGGTGCACGAATTTCAGTACCTGCACCTCGTGCCACTGCGCGGGCCGCAACGTCACGTGCCCGGTGCGCGTCGGCGGAGCCGGGGTCACCACCACACCGTTCACCAGCCGCGCCGTCCAGCGCGCGGAGAACCGCGCCGTCGCCTGCTCCGCCTCGATCGAGCCGTCGAACGGGATCGCGAGCAGCTCGTCGACGAGCTCGCCGCGCACCTTGGCGACCGCGGCGGCGAACGCCTCGTCGTTGGTCACCCAACCGTCCTTGGCGTGCATCCGGCGCCGCAGGTACTCCAGCGACCTGCCCGGCTTTCGGTGCTGGTCGAGCAGTTCGGCGTCGGGCAGGTCGGCCAGCTCGCCCGTCGTGGCCAGCCACTGGCCGAGTTCGGTGGACACCGAGGCGTGCTGCAGCACCCCGATGCGATGAAAGTCTTGCAGGTCGTGGATCGCGTAGGCGATGTCGTCGGCCAGGTCCATCACGGAGGCCTCCACCGTCTGCTGCCAGACCTCCACCCGGTCGGCGAACGGCGCCCTGCTCTGTCGCAGGTCGTCCAACTCGGTGGAGTACGCGCAGAACTTGGCCGACCCGGTGCCGGGCGACTCCTCCGGTTCTGCGGCACCACGGGGCGGCACGTCCATGGCAGCCGGGTGCGGTGCGGGGAAGTGCAGCCTGGCCCACGGGTACTTCAGCAACGCGGCTCTGGTGGCCGCCGTCAGGTTCAGCCCCTCCGGTGTGGGGCCGCCAACCTCGGTGGTCGTGACGATCCGAAACGTCTGGGCATTGCCCTCGAACCCGTCCGCGAGGCCGTACCTGTGCCGCGCGACGCGGTCGAGCACCTGCTCTCCGAGGTGGCCGAACGGCGGATGGCCGAGGTCGTGGCCCAGCGCGGCGGCCTCGGCGACGTCGGGATCGCAGCCACCCAGCTTGGCGGCCACCTGCCCGAAGTCGTCGGAAGCGGTGATGCGCTCCGCGATGGCCCTCGCCACCTGCGCCACCTTGAGGCTGTGGGTCAGCCGGTTGTGCAGCAGCGCGGAACCGCCAGCGCTGACCACCTGCGTCACCCCTGCCAGCCGCGCGAAGAACGGCGAAGCGACGATGCGGTCCCGATCCAGGCGGAACGGGCTGCCCGCCAGATCGGCGAACCCGCCCGACTCGGCTGCCTCGTCCCGCCTGCCCGCACGCGGATCCGGCTGCGTACCCATGAGGCACACCGTATGTGATGAGATCGACGTGTGGTGGACGTCCTGGTCATCGGCGGTGGCCCGGCAGGAAGGGCGCTGGCAGCCGCCTGCGTCCGGGCCAGGCTGAGCACCGCGCTGCTCGACCCGGAGCCCGACAAGCCGTGGCCGAACACCTATGCGGTGTGGCGCGACGAGGTGCCGGACCTGCCCGCCGAGGCGATCGCGGCACGACCGCGCGGCACGCTCGCCGCGGGCCGCTCGCGTCGCTGGCTCGATCGCGAGTACCTGATCGTGGACAACGCCGGGCTGCGCCGCTGGCTCAGCGACGACCGCGTGCAGGAAGTGGCGGGCAGCAGCACCCGCGTCGTCAACCGGCCACACGACTGCGTCGTCCACCTCCGCGACGGCGGCACGCTCACCGCGGGCATCGCCGTCGACGCCCGCGGCGCGCGGGCGGAAGGCGGCGGCACGGAACAGACCGCGTTCGGGGTGGTGCTGCCGGCCTCGCAGGCGGTGCGGATCGTGCCCGCCGACACCGCGGTGTTCATGGACTGGCGGGGGGCGGCCGCGGTCGACCCCAGCTTCCTCTACGCGGTACCGCTCGGCAACGGCCGCGTGCTGGTGGAGGAGACGTCGCTGGCGGCGCGGCCGGGGGTCGCGCTCTCGGTGCTCTCGGCGAGGCTCGGGCACCGGTTGAGTGCCGCCGGGATCGACGCGCACGGCCTGCCGAGCGAGCGGGTCCGCATACCGCTGGACCTCCCGCTGCCCCGGCGCGGCCGGATCGTGCCGTTCGGGGCGGCCGCCGCGCTCGTGCATCCGGCGACCGGCTACAGCATCGCCGCTTCCCTGGCGCTGGCCCCGAGGGTGGCCGACGCCGTCGGCGAGTACCTGCGCACCGGTCCGCAGGCGGCCGCAAGGGCGGCTCACGCGGCGCTGTGGCCCGCCAGGGCGGTCGCCGTGCACGCCATGCGCCGCTACGCGCTGCACTCGCTACGACGGCTGCCACCGCGCCGGGTGCCGGACTTCTTCGATCAGTTCTTCGCCCTGCCGCCACACAGTCAGCGCGCCTTCACCTCCGCACGCGAGGACCCTGCCGCGGTGGCGGCGGCGATGGCTCGGCTGTTCGCCGCCGCGCCGTGGCGGCTACGCGCCGCCCTCGTGCGGTGACACGAACCCCGACTCGAAAGCCGCGACGACCGCCTGCGTGCGATCCCTGGCGCCCAGTTTGGCCAGCACGTTGCCGACGTGGGTCTTGACCGTCTGCACTCCCAGGAACAGCCGCTGCGCGATCTCGGAGTTGGAAAGCCCGGCCGCCATCAACCGCAGCACCTCGGCCTCGCGCTCGGTGAGGCCACTGCCGCCGAGCGCGTCGCCCGCACGGGAGTGCCGGGCCGCCAACCGCCGGATCGCGGCGGGAAACAGCAGCGACTCGCCCGAGTGCACGGTGCGCACCGCGGCGACGATCTCTTCCGGGGTCGCGCGCTTGAGCAGGAACCCGCTCGCGCCGACGCGCAACGCGTCGTAGACGTAGTCGTCGCTGTCGAAGGTGGTCACCACGATCACCTTGGGGGGATCGTCCGATGTGGACATCAGGTGCTCGGTGGCCCTGATCCCGTCCACCGAAGGCATCCGCACGTCCATGAGCACGATGTCGGGCCGCAGCCTTGCCACCGAGTCCGGCACCAGCGCTCCGTCGGCCACCTCGCCAGCCACGGTGAGGCCGGGCTCGGAATCCAGTATCGCGCGCAGTCCGGCGCGCACCAGCGGCTCGTCGTCGACGAGCAGCACCCGGATCTCGGGTTCGCTCACGCCCGCACACCCCGCCCGCCGCAGGGCAGCCGCACCACGACCTCCCAGTGGTCGCCGTCCCGGCCTGCCCGCGAGTGTCCGCCCAACTGCTCGACCCGTTCCGCGATGCCACGCAGCCCGCTGCCACCGCCGGTACGCGAGGCGGATTCGGCACCCACCGGGTTGCGCACGACCAGTTCCAACCGCGACCGCCCCACCCGCACGCGCACACTCACCGCAACCTTACCGGCGTGGCGAAGCACGTTGGTGAGGCATTCCTGCAGGATGCGGTAGGACTCCCTGGACACAACGGGTGGCACGGCGGCAGGGTCGCCGTCCACCTCGCAGTCCACGGCCACACCGGCGAGCCTGGTGGCCGAAACCAGCGCGGGCAACTCCGCAAGGCCGGCAGCCGGGCGGCTCTCCGGCTCGTCCTCACGGAGCAGGCCGAGCACGGAGTCGAGGTCGGCAAGGGCTGCCCGCGCGCGATCCTCGACGGCGAGCAGCGCCTGCCGCGCACCGGCCGGGTCCGTTGACAGCATGCGCCGCGCCGCGCCCGCCTGCAGGGAAACGACGCTGAGGGCGTGGCCCACCGAGTCGTGCAGTTCCCGCGCCAGCCGGTTGCGCTGCGCGAGCCGGTCGGCCCTGCGTTCCAGCTGGGCAATCCGCTCGGCGACCGGGAGACTGAGCAGGCTCTTGGCGGCGCGGGTCAGTAGCGCCCCCGCACCGTTGACGATTCCGAACAGCGACAGCGTCGCCAGCAGCGCCACAGCGGGCAGCCACGCGCCCGACCATCCTCGCGGCACCGAGATCCCGCGCTCGCCACCGAAGGGGAACGTCCCCGTGAAGGGCGCGGTCAGCGAAAGCGCCAGCACCGAGGGCAGCAACAGGCTCGCCAGGCTCACCACCGCGCCGACCAGCACATGGCCGACGAACAGCACGCTCGACCGCGCGCGGACCGCCCAGCTGGTCGTCGTGCCGAACGTGGCTTCGGGAACCGGGTCGGCGAGCAACTCCCGCACGGCGGTGCCCTCCAGCACCCGCACCGCGGGCAGGAACGAGGTCGCCACCAGCACGACCAGCGCGGCGGTTCCGCCGATGGCGAGCGCGCCGGGAAGGGTCGCTGCCAGTGGCACGACCGAAGGCAGCAACACCGCGCCGAACAGCGCGTACGGCACCAGCAGCGCACCACCGAGGATCAGATAGGTCCAGCGGCGATAGGTCGTCCGGCTCACCACCGACCCCAGCAACCGCCGCCACATCGTCCGATCCTCGCAGATCGACGCTGCGCCCTCGGCGTCGTGGTCCGGTAGGGCGGGTGCGACAACGCCGACAAAGCCCGGCCGTATAGGTCGTTATACACACGGCTCGGGGGTCGGGCAGACCGGGCTCGGAATCGGAGTTCGGCGACTCAGACCGTGAAGCCGAGCGCGCGCAACTGCTCGCGGCCGTCCTCGGTGATCTTCTCGGGACCCCACGGCGGCATCCAGACCCAGTTGATCCGGAAGTCCTTCACCACTCCCGTACCGCCGGTCAGCACCGACGCGGTCTGGTCCTCGATGACGTCGGTCAGCGGGCAGGCCGCCGACGTCAGCGTCATGTCGATGGTCGCGGTGTTGTCCGGCTCCACCCTGATGTCGTAGACCAGACCGAGGTCGACCACGTTGATGCCCAGTTCGGGGTCGACCACGTCGCGCATGGCCTCCTCGACGTCCTCGACCTTGGCGACGCCGCCATCGGACTCGACCTGCTGCTCCGGCAGGTCGGCCGCGGTGCGTCCCTCTCGGTGCTCAGGTGTCTGCGCCCCCGTCATGATGCCTCCACCTCGTCGTTCGACGTCCTGCCCACCGCGTCCTTGAACGCCATCCAGCCCAGCAGCGCGCACTTGACCCGCGCAGGGTACTTCGCGACGCCCGCGAACGCGACGGCATCTTCGAGCACGTCCTCGTCCGCCTCGACCTCGCCCCTGCCCTGGATCAGCTCGACGAAGGCGTCCATCGTCGCCGTCGCCTCGCCCAACCGGTGCCCGACCACCAGGTCGTACAGCACCGACGTGGAAGCCTGGCTGATCGAGCAACCCTGGCCCTCGTAGGACACGTCGGCGACCTTGTCGCCTTCCAGCTTGACCCGCAGCGTCACCTCGTCGCCGCAGGTGGGGTTCACCTGGAACGACTCGGCGTCGTACGGTTCCCGCAGACCGCGGCCGTGCGGGTTCTTGTAGTGGTCCAGGATGATCTCCTGGTACATGCTCTCCAGGTTCACTTGCCCACCCCGAAGAACCGCTGCGCCTCGACAACACCCGCGACCAAGGCTTCCACTTCGGACAGTTCGTTGTACAGGTAGAACGAGGCACGGACCGTCGCAGGAACACCCATCCTGCGGTGCAGCGGCCACGCGCAGTGGTGGCCGACCCGGACCGCGATACCGAGGCTGTCGAGTACCTGACCCGCGTCGTGCGGGTGCACGCCGTCGATCACGAACGACACCGCGCTGCCGCGCAACTTGGTGTCGGTGGGCCCGATCACCCGTACGCCCGCAATGGCCGTCAGTCCCGCGAGCGCCCGCTCGGTGAGCAGATGCTCGTGCGCGGCGACGCGATCCATGCCGATCGCGGACAGGTAGTCGACCGCCGCGCCGAGTCCCACGGCCTGCGCCGTCATCGGCACCCCCGCCTCGAACCGCTGCGGCGGCGGGGCGAACGTCGACCCCTCCATGCGCACCAGTTCGATCATCGATCCGCCGGTGAGGAACGGCGGCATCGCCTCGAGCAGTTCGGTGCGGCCGTACAGCAGCCCGATCCCGGAGGGTCCGAGCATCTTGTGTCCGGAGAACACCGCGAAGTCCACTCCGAGCTCGTGGAAATCCACCGGGGTGTGCGGCACGGACTGGCAGGCGTCCAGCAGTGTCAGCGCGCCGACCTGCCGCGCCCGCTCCACCAGCGGTGCAGGCGGGTTGATCGTGCCGAGCACATTGGACTGATGGGTGAAGGCCACCAGCTTGGTGCGCTCGGTGATCACCTCGTCGATGTCGGACAGGTCCAGCCTGCCCTCGTCGGTGACCCCGAACCAGCGCAGTTTCGCGCCGGTGCGCTCGCACAACTGCTGCCAGGGCACGAGATTGGCGTGGTGCTCCATCTCGGTCACCACGATCTCGTCGCCCGGGCCGACGGCGAAGCGCCGCATCTGCTGTCCCGCCGTGGCGGCGTTGCTCAACGCGTAGGCGACCAGGTTGACGCCCTCGGTGGCGTTCTTGGTGAACACCAGCTCCGATGGCGAGACGCCGACGAAGCGGGCGATCTTCGCGCGCGCGTCCTCGTAGGCGTCGGTCGCCTCCTCGGCCAACTGGTGTGCGCCCCTGTGCACGGCGGCGTTGGCGGTCTCGGCGAACCGCCGCTCCGCGTCGAGCACCTGCACGGGGCGCTGCGAGGTCGCGCCGGAGTCCAGGTACACCAGCGGCTTGCCGTCCCGCACCGTGCGGGACAGGATCGGGAAATCGGCTCGCAGCGCCGCCACGTCCAGTGGCAGCGGCACCGCGGGTTCAGCCGTCGTGCTCATCGCCTGTCCACCTGTCTACACGCCGGCCGCTTCGGCCTTGCCGGTGTACTTCACGTAACCGGTCTCCTCGAGGTCGTCCGCGAGTTCCTTGCCGCCGGACTCGACGATCCGGCCGCCAGCGAAGACGTGTACGAAGTCCGGCTGGATGTGCCGCAGGATGCGGGTGTAGTGGGTGATCAGCATGACCCCCACCTCGTTGTTGGCCTTGTACTCGTTGACCGCCTCCGACACCACCCGCAGCGCGTCCACGTCGAGGCCGGAGTCGGTCTCGTCGAGCACCGCGACCTTCGGCTTCAGCAGCGCCAGCTGCAGGATCTCGTGCCGCTTCTTCTCACCGCCGGAGAAGCCCTCGTTGACGCTTCGCTCCGCGAACTCCGATGCGATGTCGAGTTTGGACATCTCCTGCTTGACTTCCTTGACCCAGTGCCGCAGCTTCGGGGCCTCGCCCCGTACCGCGGTGGCGGCAGAGCGCAGGAAGTTCGACATCGACACCCCCGGCACCTCCACCGGGTACTGCATCGCGAGGAACAGGCCCGCGCGAGCGCGCTCGTCCACGCTCATGTCGAGCACGTTCTCGCCGTCGAGCAGCACCTCGCCGGAGGTCACCTGGTACTTGGGGTGACCGGCGATGGCATAGGAGAGGGTCGACTTGCCGGAGCCGTTCGGGCCCATGATCGCGTGGGTCTCACCCGAACGGACCGTCAGGTTGACGCCGGTGAGGATCTCCTTGTTGCCCTCGTCGGTGACGACGTCGGCACGTAGATCCTTGATTTCCAGTGTTGCCATGCCTCTTCGTTTCTCTCGTCAGTTACGGAAAAAGCTTCGCTTCTTACTCGCCGCGCGTGGTCGGGGCGCGGGCTCGTCAGACCCCGACGGCCTGCAACTCTTCCTCGATGGCCGCCTCGAGCCGCTCGCGCACCTCCGGGATGTCGATCTTCATGAGGATCTCGTGGAAGAAGCCGCGCACCACCAGCCTGCGTGCCTGCTCCTCCTCGATCCCTCGCGACTGCAGGTAGAACAACTGCTCGTCGTCGAACCTTCCCGTAGCGCTGGCGTGCCCGGCGCCGGTGATCTCACCCGTCTCGATCTCCAGGTTGGGCACCGAGTCGGCCCTGGCGCCTTCGGTGAGCACCAGGTTGCGGTTGAGCTCGAAGGTCTCGGTCGCCTCGGCCGCGGCCCGGATCAGCACGTCACCGATCCACACCGAGTGCGCGTTCTCGCCCTGCAGCGCGCCCTTGTACAGCACGTTGGACTTGCAGTGCGGCACGGCGTGGTCGACGAACAACCGGTGTTCCTGGTGCTGGCCGGCGTCGGCGAAGTTCAGCCCGAGCATCTCCACGTCCCCGCCAGGGGCGGCGAAGGTGGCGGTGGGGCTCACCCGAACCAGGTCGCCGCCCAGCGTGACGACGATGTGCTTCAACCGCGCGTCCCTGCCGAGCCGCAGGTGCTGCTCGGAAACATGGACGGCGTCGTCGGCCCAGTCCTGCACGCTCACCACGGTCAGGCCGGCGCCGTCACCGATGACGAACTCGACGTTGTCGGCGTAGGTGCCGGAGCCGACGTGGTCGAGCACGATCGCGGCCGAGGCGAACGCCTCGGCCCTGATCTGCACGTGCCCGTAGGCCGTCCTGCCCTCACCGGGGCCGGTCAGCCGTACCACGGTGGGGCGCGAGGCCGCGGTCTCCTTGGGCACCGTCACCAGCGTGGCCGTCTCGAACGACGAGTAGGCCTGCGCCGAGATGCGGTCACTGGGCGTGCCCGCCCGACCGAGCCGCTCGTCGTCCCGAGGCACCGTCTCGACCAGCACCTCGGGAGCGGCCTCGGCGTCGACCTTGACCTCCCCCGAGGCGGCCGCGGTGCCGTCGTGCAGCCCCCGCAGCCGCTTCATCGGGGTGAACCGCCAGTTCTCCTCCCTGCCGCCGGGCACCTCGAAGGCCGCGACGTCGTAGGAGGTGAACCGCTCGCCGCGGGAGGCCGCCGGGACGGTGGCCTCCGCGGCAGCGGCCGTGTTGGCCGTGTTGGCCGCGTTGGCAACGCTGTTCTCCGTCACCGTCATGTCAGCCGACGGCTCCTTCCATCTGCAGTTCGATCAGGCGGTTCAGCTCCAGCGCGTACTCCATCGGCAGCTCGCGCGCGATCGGCTCGACGAACCCGCGCACCACCATGGCCATCGCCTCGTCCTCGGTGAGCCCGCGAGACATCAGGTAGAACAGCTGGTCCTCGCTGACCTTCGACACCGTCGCCTCGTGGCCCATCGACACGTCGTCGTTGCGAATGTCGACGTAGGGATAGGTGTCGGAACGCGAGACCGTGTCCACCAGCAACGCGTCACACTTCACCGTGGACTTGGAGTGGTGCGCCCGCTTGGCGACCTTCACCAGGCCCCGGTAGGAGGTGCGGCCGCCGCCGCGCGCCACCGACTTCGACACGATCGTCGAGGACGTGTGCGGCGCGAGGTGCTCCATCTTGGCGCCCGCGTCCTGGTGCTGGCCCTCACCGGCGAAGGCGACCGAGAGCACCTCGCCCTTGGCGTGCTCGCCCATCAGGAACACCGACGGGTACTTCATGGTGACCTTGGAGCCGATGTTGCCGTCGATCCACTCCATGGTCGCGCCCTCTTCGGCCTTGGCACGCTTGGTGACCAGGTTGTAGACGTTGTTCGACCAGTTCTGGATCGTCGTGTAGCGGCACCGGCCGCCCTTCTTCACGATGATCTCCACGACCGCCGAGTGCAGCGAGTCCGACTTGTAGATCGGCGCGGTGCAGCCCTCGACGTAGTGCACGTAGGCGCCCTCGTCGACGATGATGAGCGTCCGCTCGAACTGGCCCATGTTCTCGGTGTTGATCCGGAAGTAGGCCTGCAGCGGGATGTCGACGTGCACGCCCGGCGGCACGTAGATGAACGAGCCTCCCGACCACACGGCCGTGTTCAGCGCGGAGAACTTGTTGTCACCGGCGGGGATCACCGAACCGAAGTACTCCCGGAACAGCTCCGGGTGCTCGCGCAGCCCGGTGTCGGTGTCGAGGAAGAGCACACCCTGCTTCTCCAGGTCCTCGCGGATCTGGTGGTAGACCACCTCGGACTCGTACTGCGCGGCGACGCCCGCGATCAGACGCTGCTTCTCCGCCTCGGGGATACCCAGCTTGTCGTAGGTGTTCTTGATGTCGGCGGGCAGCTCGTCCCAGCTCGTGGCCTGCTTCTCCGTGGAGCGCACGAAGTACTTGATCTTGTCGAAGTCGATCCCCGAGAGGTCCGCGCCCCAGTTCGGCATCGGCTTGCGTTCGAACAGCTTGAGCGCCTTCAGGCGCGTCTCGCGCATCCACTCCGGCTCGGACTTCTTGTCGGAGATGTCGGTGACAACTTCGGCGTTGAGTCCACGTCGGGCGGTCGCGCCCGCGGTGTCCGGGTCCGCCCAGCCGAACGCGTACTTGCCAAGGGATTCGATGGTCTCCTCTTGGCTCAGCGATTCCTTCGGCTGCGCGGTGGTGGGGTTGCGCTGCTCGGCAGCGGCAGTCATGCGGTAGTCCCTCCATTCGGAGTTCGTCCTTCGATACCCGACGTGTCGGCGGGCACGTGCGTGGTGCATGCGGTGTCACCGCGTGCGATCGTCGCCAACCGCTGCACATGGGTGCCGAGCAGTTCGGCGAACGCCTCGGTCTCCGCCTCGCACAGCTGCGGGAACTCAGCCGCGACGTGGGCGACCGGGCAGTGGTGCTGGCACAGCTGCGCACCCGTCTTCCCGCCGGGAGCGCCGACCTCGCGGGTCGACGCAGCGTAGCCCTCCCTGGTCAGGGCATTCGCCAGGGCCTTGGCTCTCGCCGAGGCACCCGGGCTGTGGGTTACCGCCTCCCGGTAGGGCTCGACCAGCGCGGCGACTCTGCGCTCGGCGAACGCCCGTACCGCGGGCTCCCCCGCGTGCTCGGCGAGGAACCGGATGGCCGAGACCGCGAGGTCGTCGTAGGCGTGCCCGAACCGGGCTCTGCCCTGCTCGGTGAGCAGGAACAGCTTCGCGGGACGGCCCCGGCCGCGCGGGCCGCGACGGGAGGCCTGCCTTGTCTCGGCCTCCTGGTCGGCGACCAGCACGTCGAGGTGCCTGCGCACCGCCGTCGGGCTGATGCCCAACTCCTCGGCGACCGCGACCGCGGACATCGGTCCCCGCTCCAGCAGCAGCCTGGCGACCTCGTGCCGGGTGCGGCCCTCGGCCGTAACGTGGGCAGCCTGAGCAGGAATGTCCACGGCGGCGCGCGGCCCGCCGACGTGTTCGTCCAAGCTCCCCTGCTTTTTCACAACATAAGTGTGTCGTATTTCCGTCCGCTCGGCAAAGCCGACCGAAAGCCGAGTGACCGGACTCACTCCACGGGCCGCTCGATACGCTGCTCACCGTGGCTTTGGCAAAGGGCGGAACCATGATGCGCTCACCGGTGCATTCCGGCGACGCCGAACCGCTCGACGCCGAGGAGATCCGGGCGCTGACCGCCGTGCGCAGACTGGGCACGCTGGGTTCGCTGTTGCTCGCGTTCGGCTCGCTGGGCGCGGGCGCCGCGCCGGTGCTGAACCCGGTGCTCGGCATTCCGGTGCTTCGGGTGTTCACCCGTATCCCGACGGTGTCCGTCGCTGTGGCGTTCACCGGAATGGGGCTGCTGGTCGCGGCGTGGCTGCTGCTCGGCCGGTTCGTCAGACCGGGCAGGCGCCGATCCGCGGGGCAGGGACAGCTGCACCGCACGCTGGCGACGTGGACGGTGCCGCTGCTGCTGGTTCCACCGCTGTTCTCCCGTGACGTGTACGCCTACCTGGCGCAGAGCGAGATCGTGCACCGGGGCATGGACCCCTACGCGCTCGGCCCCGCCGAGGCGCTCGGCGTCGCCGACCCGCTCACCGCGGGGGTGTCCAACATGTGGCGCGACACACCCGCCCCCTACGGGCCGCTCTTCCTGCAGATCGGCAGCTGGATCTCCCGGCTCGTGGGCACGGACATCGTGCCCGGTGTGCTGGCGCACCGGGGCCTCGCGCTCATCGGCTTCGCCCTCATCGTGTGGGCACTGCCGAGGCTGGCGAGGCGGTTCGGGGTGCGCCCCGGCACCGCGCTGTGGCTGGGCGCGGCGAACCCGCTGGTGCTGTTCCATCTCGTCGCGGGCGCGCACAACGAGGCGCTCGGCATCGGCCTGATGCTCGCGGGCATCGACCTCGGCATCCGCAGGCTCCCCGTGAGGGTGGCCGGTGACGAGCCTCCGCCACTGGCCAGGGGTGAGGTGACCTACATCCTGCTCGGCGCGACGGTGATCGCGCTGGCCGCCATGGTCAAGATCCACGCGATCGTCGCGCTCGGCTTCCTCGGTGTGATGATCGCCAGGCGCTGGCGCAGCCGGATCACGGACCTGGCGTGGGCGGCCGCGCTCATGGTGGGCATCTTCACCACGGTCATGGTCACCGTGGGGCTGGCCACGGGACTCGGCTTCGGCTGGATCGGCGCGCTCGACACCCCGGCCAAGATCTGGAACTGGATCTCCCCGGTCGCCGAACTGGGCCAACTCGGCGGCGTCCTCGGCATCGCGCTGGGGTTGGGCAACCACACCGCGTCCGTCATCGCGATCCTTGGCATGCTCGGCTACGTCGTGGCCGGCGCGATCACGGCGAAGTTGCTGTGGGACAGCTTCCGCTGGCGTCGCCGACCGATGATCGGGCTGGGGGTCTCGCTCGGCGCCTTCATGATGCTGCACGTCGCGATGCAACCGTGGTGGCTGCTGTGGGCGGTGATCCCGCTGGCGGCCTCGGCGGGCACGTCCCGGTTCCGGGTCGCGGCCACGGTGGTCAGCGCCGCGCTCGCGATGCTGATCCCGCCCACCGGCAGCGCCTTCGACGGCCGGCTCTACCTGCTGCACCAGGCCTATCTCGCAGGGGCGATCGTGCTCGCCGGTGTGCTGCTGCTGGTGTGGCGCCGAATGCCGATGCTGTTGCGCCGCCCGGAGAACGCGGCCTAGGCGAGCGCCGTACCCTTGAGTTTCGTGAGTGCAGCGGCCGTCGAGATCACCGGGCTGGTGAAGCGCTTCGGGCCGGTCACGGCCGTCGACCACCTCGACCTGAAGATGCCGAGGGGCAAGGTGCTGGCGTTGCTCGGCCCCAACGGGGCGGGCAAGACAACCACGGTCGAGATCTGCGAGGGTTTCCAGCGGCCCGACGAGGGCACCGTCCGCGTGCTCGGCCTCGACCCCGCCCGCGACGGTGCCGCGCTGCGGCCCCGCATCGGCGTCATGCCGCAGGGCGGGGGCGCCTACCCGGGCGTGCGAACCGAGGAGATGCTGCGGCTGGTCGCCGCCTGCGCCGCCGACCCGCTCGACTCGGGCTGGCTGCTCGACGTGCTGGGGCTGAACGGGGTGAGGCGCACGCCGTTCAAACGGCTCTCCGGCGGGCAGCAGCAACGGCTCTCACTGGCCTGCGCGCTCGTCGGGCGGCCGGAGCTGGTGTTCCTCGACGAGCCCACCGCGGGCATGGACCCGCAGGCTCGCCGCCTGGTGTGGGACCTGCTGGCCGCGCTGCGCGCCGACGGGGTCAGCGTGCTGCTCACCACCCACCTGATGGAGGAGGCGGAGACGCTGGCCGACGACGTCGTGATCGTGGACGGCGGAAAGGTCATCGCCTCCGGCTCGCCGAGCGCGCTGACCGCCGAGCACGCCGACGACGCACACCTGCGGTTCCGGGCCCGGCCGGGGCTGGACACCCAACTGTTGCGTGAGGCGCTGCCGGAGGGCTACCGGGTGCAGGAGTCCGCCCCCGGCGCCTACCGGGTCTGCGGGGCCGTGGACCCGCAGGTGGTGTCCACGGTGACCGCCTGGTGCGCCCAGCAGGGCGTGCTGGCGCAGGAACTGCACGTCGGCAAGCGCGACCTCGAAGAGGTCTTCCTGGAGCTGACGGGACGGGAGTTGCGGGCATGACCGAGCACCACGGCGTGCGCGAGCCGCGGTTCCCGCCCGGCACCTTCACCCCGGCGCCGGGACCGGGCCGCATCGGGCGCATGCTGCTCACCCACGCTCGCGTCGAGACGAGCCTCACCCTGCGACACGGCGAGCAGGTACTGCTGACCCTGCTCATCCCACTGGCGCTGCTGGTGGGGCTGAGCCTGCTCGACGTGGTTCCCACCGGCGCAGGGCCAGGCGTGGCCCGCGTCGACGCTGTCACCCCGAGAATCCTGGCGCTCGCCGTGCTGTCCTCCGCGTTCACCGGACAGGCGATCGCGCTCGGGTTCGACCGCCGATACGGGGTGCTCAAGCGGCTCTCGGCCACCGCGCTGCCGCGCTGGTTGCTGGTGGCGGGCAGGCTGACCGCCGCACTCGTGGTGGTGGCACTGCAGGCCGCGGTGCTCGCCGCCGTCGCCTTCGCGCTCGGCTGGTCACCGTCGCCTGCGGGGATCGCACTGGCCGTGCCGCTGCTCGTGCTCGGCACCCTGACCTTCGGCGCCCTCGGGGTACTGCTCGGCGGCGCGTTGCGGGCGGAGGCGGTGCTGGCCGTCGCCAACATCGTGTGGTTCGTGCTGCTGCTTGCCGGAGGCATCATCCTGGCGCCGTCCGCGCTGCCGGGCTCCATGGGCGCCGTGGTGTCGTTGCTTCCGTCCGCCGCGCTGGCGGAGGGCCTGCACGCGGCGCTGGTACACGGCGAGTTCTCCTGGTCCACGCTGTTGCCGCTGCTGGCATGGGGCGGTGCTGCCGCCGCGCTGGCGACGCGCACCACGAAGCTCACCTGACCCCCGCGTCGCACGGTGGCCCCGCCGCCCGCGCCGGTCACCCCCCACCACCCAATTGGTCGCGCTGCGCTGCGCTCTACTATGCGATGTCGTGCAGTTGTCTTCGCTCGTCGCCCGCCTGCCGTACCCGTCGCAGGCGGTTCAACGAGCCCTCGCCGTCGCCGCCATCGTCACGCAGGGCGGGATCGGGGTCACCGGCTCGGTCGTGCGCGTCACCGGTTCCGGGCTCGGCTGCCCCACCTGGCCGCAGTGCTTCTCCGGCAGCATGGTCCCGGTCGAGCACCCCGAGTACGACCTGCTGAACCAGTGGATCGAGTTCGGCAACCGGCTGTTCACGATCGTCGTGGTGGCCGTCGCCGCGCTCAGCGTGCTCGCCGCGTGGCGCATCCTGATCGACCATCCCGGCCGCCGGCGGCTCATGAAGCTGGCGCTCGCCATGCCTGCGGGCGTCGTGGCCCAGGCCGTGATCGGCGGCATCACGGTGCTCGTGGATCTGCTGTGGTGGACCGTGGCGATCCACTTCCTCGTCTCGACGGTCCTGGTGTGGCTGGCGGTGCTGCTGCTGCACGCGTTCCACGAAGGTGACGAACCACCCCGCTGGCGGGTGACCCCGAGCGGGCGGATTCTGCTCGGCGCGCTCGTCGGCACCATGTTCGCGCTGCTGATCGCGGGCACCACCGTCACCGGCGCGGGACCGCACGGCGGCGATCCCGAGACTCCCCGGCTGCAGGCGCCGATCGAGGTGCTGGCCCAGGTGCACGGGGCGTTGCTCGTGCTGTTCCTGCTCGTGCTCGCGATGCTGGGGCTGCAGTGGCTGCGCACCGGCGCCACCGCGCGGCTGTGGCGACGCTATGCCGTCGTCTGGGCGGTCGCGCTCGCACAGGGCGGGCTCGGCAGCCTGCAGTACGCGCTCGGTGTACCCGAGGGACTGGTGTCGCTACACGTGCTCGGCTCGATGTTGGTGATCGTGGCGACGGCGGCGCTGTGGTGCGCGGCCAGAGACCGAGGCCCCGCGCCGAGCCGACAACCGGCCGCCGCGGCGCGAGGCCTCGGCGACGACAGCCCGCTCCCCCGGTAACTTCGGGTGTCGGGCACGGCCGGACACACCGGCGTCGATCGACCGTCACGGTGGCGTCATCCCGCGGCGGCGCACGAGCCGTCCGGCGCCGCTACCCTGTCCAGCACCGAACCGTGCCCTGATACTCCTCAACTCGATTCGAGGTCGCACCGCACCATGAGCACCAGCACCATGCCAGAGGCCGCAGCGAACACCGGTCCCAAGCCGATCGTCGGAGAGCAACGCACGACCGGTCAGATGATCGTGCTGAAGGCTTTCCTGCTGATTCCGTTCATCGCGCTGGTCGCGGCGGTGCCTTTCGCGTGGGGATGGGGGCTGAGCTGGCTCGACCTCGCGCTCGCCGCCGTGTTCTACACCGTGGCCACGCTCGGTGTGACGGTCGGCTACCACCGCTACTTCACCCACGGCGCCTTCAAGACCAACCGCGCCCTCCGGGTGGCGCTGGCCATCACCGGCAGCATGGCCGTGCAGGGCTCGGTGATTTTCTGGGTCGCCAGTCACCGCAGGCATCACGCGTTCGCCGATCGTGAGGGCGACCCGCACTCGCCGTGGCTGTTCGGCACCTCCGCCACGGCGCTGCTGCGCGGGTTCTGGCACGCCCACATGGGCTGGATGTTCAAGCGCGAGGTGACCAACTACGAGCGATTCGCCCCCGACCTGCTCGCCGACAAGGACCTGCGCGTGGTGAACCGGTTCTTCTGGCTGTGGATCACCACGAGTCTCGCCCTGCCCGCGCTGCTCGGCGGCCTCATCACCTGGTCGTGGTGGGGCGCGGTGACGGCCTTCTTCTGGGCCGGGCTGGTGCGGGTCGCCTTCTCCCACCACGTCACCTGGTCGGTCAACTCGATCTGCCACCTCGTCGGCTCCCGCCCGTTCACCAGCCGGGACAAGGCGTCGAACTTCTGGCCGCTTGCGATCCTTTCCATGGGCGAGTCCTGGCACAACTCCCACCACGCCGACCCGACCTGCGCGCGGCACGGCGTGCTGCGCGGGCAGCTCGACATCTCGGCCCGGCTGATCTGGATGTTCGAGAAGCTGGGGTGGGCGCGCAACGTCCGCTGGCCCAAGCCGGAGCGCCTGGAGGCCAAGCGCACCGCCACCGCCTGACGGCCACCACCCGCGAGTCCCCCGCTCCCGTCCGCGAGTCCCCCGCTCCCGTCCCCGAGTTCTGCGCTCGCGGCCTTCGTCGCTGCGGTCGCGGACCGGGTTCCGCGCTCGGTGTCATTCGCGCATCAAGGTCCGGAACGCAGAACTCACCGTCCTGGACGCAGAACTCGCGGTCCTGGACGGGGGACTCGCGGTCCTGGACGGGGGACTCGCGGGCGTCAGGCCAGGTGTTGGCGCACTGCGGACGCGAAGCGCGCGGCGGCACCCTTGCCTGCCTGTTCGAACCCCAGCGAGGGCTCGGTCAGCTCCAGCTCCAGCAGCGCGGGCACGCCGTCGTCGCCGTGTACCACGTCGACCCGCGCATACAGCAGTTCCGCCCTGCTCTTGCCGAGCCGGTGGGCAGCGGCGTCGAGCACGTCCTCGGCCAGCGCGCGAAACGTCGGCGGCGGGTCGGCGGCGGCACGCGTCTCCGTCACGAACAACCCCGATCGATCCATGCCCTGCCCGGTCAGCATCGGGCCCTTGGTGAAGGCGTGGGAGTACACGCCGCAGAAGAAAACCAGCGCGGTCTCACCCTCGATGTCCACGCGGCGCTGGTAGGGCTGCAGCAACACCGACCTGCCCCGCGCGTGCAGCGCGGCGAGGTGCTCGGTGGCACGCTCGGTGTCGCCGGCCCCGAACCGCCCCGCCCCCCGCGATCCGGCCCCCACCGCCGGCTTGAGCACGAACTCCGTGTCCGGCCAATCCGGCGTGTCCCCCGGCCGCAGCAACCGGGTCGGCACCACAGCCTGCCCCGACTCGGCCAGCTCGACCAGGTACGACTTGTCGGTGTTCCAGCGCACCACGTCCACGGTGTTGCGCAACGCGGGCACGGAGGCGCACCAGCGGAGGAACTCCTCCCACCGGTCCGGGTAGTCCCAGGTGGAACGCAGGATCACCAGATCGGCGGCGGTGAAGTCCGCGGCCGGGTCGTCCCAGGCGAACCAGCGGGCGGTCACACCCACGTCGGCGAGGGCCGAAGGCACCGCCCGTTCGTCGGGGTCGCCGTGCGGCAGGTGCGCCGAGGTGGCGAGGACGACCTTCGCGGTCACCGGCGAGCCAGCGGACCGGCCATCCTGCGTCGGTGCTTGGCTCCGATGGCGGTGGCGCCGACGGTCTCGGCATCCCACTCCGCCGGTTCGATGTCGTCGATCGCCTCGACCAGCGCCTGCCCCGTCTGTGAGCTGGGAACGACGACGTCGCCGAGCGCACCGTCGGCACCAACCAGAACCACCCGGGCACCCGCCCGGCCGATCCGCTCGACCACGGCCTTCGCGGGCTTGCCGTGCTCGGCCACGAACGCGCGCGCCGCCGCCAGTTGCCTTGAGGTGGGGGCGGCGGGAGTCTGCTCGGTCTCGGTGTCAGCCACGGCGCGATTCTAGGCCGAGCTCGGCCAGCTCCGTGCGCAACCGGGCGCCGAAGCGGTCCACGTCACCCACGAGCTCGCAGGCGAGCAGCGCCCCGATCCACAGGGTGCCGTCCACGGCCTGCACACCCAGCCCCAGCGGACTGTCCGGCCCCGGTGGCACGAGCGGGACCGCAGCGCGCACCGGCAACTCGTCGAGCGCCGGCTCGTACCACAGGCGCCCGGCCGCCTCCCCACCCAGGCGCGTGTCCTCGGCGCGGCGAGGTTTCGAGCCAAGGGTGCCCGCCAGCATCGCCAACCTGCGTTCGGGTCGCATATCGCGCAGCGGCACGTCCACCGGCACTACGCCTGCCCGGTCGGCCAGCCACACCCGCACCGGGTCGGAAAGGGTGTCCGGTTGCCCGCCCACGAGCGCACCCGTCACCGCGCTCAACAGCACTTCGGAAACCGTGGCTCGGTGAGCGGCGGCAAGCTCACACACGGCCCGCTCGTCCAGCCCGACCACCGTCAGCCGCAATCCGCGCGGCCTGCCGCCCGCGTCCGGGTCGGTGCCGTTTCCGGCGCGGCCACGCGGCGCGGGAGCCACGACCTGCACCACCGCCGCCACGCCGTCACCGCTGACCAGGGCGCACCGCCACGGTGGCCGGTCCGGCGGCAACGGCCATGCGACGAGGTCAGCCGCGATTCCGTGCACTGCGGCGCGCGCCACCTGCTCGCCCTGACCGCAGAGGTCGTACTCGGGGAGGTGCCACGACCAGTCCGGCTCGGGCCGCTCTTCCTGGTCAGTCCGCCCCGGCGCCCGCCGGGGGTTGGCCGTCACAAGCCCTCGGACCCGCTGCCGCAGCGTCGCCAGGCCGGTTCCCGCTGTGCTCGCTGTACCTGTGCTCGCTGTACCTGTGCCCGCCGTGCCGCCTGCCGTGCCCTGCTCGATGCGCCCCTCGTCCAGTAGCAGCAGCCTGCCCACGTTCGCCCGCAGCAGCCGCTCGGACCCGCCGCGTATGTACTGGGGACGTAGGCGCAGCCCGGCCCCCGCGACGCCGAGCCACACCACCAGCACGCCGCCGACGGCGTCGAGCCAGTAGTGGTTACCGGTGGCGATGATGACCAGGAAGGTCACCAGCACGTGCACCGCGCTGGCGAGTTGCGCTAGCCACCCGCTCGCGATGCGGGCAAGGACGACCGACACCCACACCGCCCAACCGATGTGCAGCGAGGGCATGGCCGCGAACTGGTTGGCGTTGTCGACCATCGGCGAGCCCCACGATCCCCACGTGCCGCTCAGCCGGACGGTGTCGACGAAACCCGCGTCGGGCAGCAGCCTCGGCGGGGCCACGGGGTAGAGCCAGAAGCACACCAGCGCGAACAGGTTGACCAGCGCGAAGGAGTCGCGCGCCCAGCGGTAGACCCGAGGTCGGCGCACGAAGAGCCACACCAGTACGGCCAGGGTCGTGACGATGTAGGTGAAGGCGTACTCGTAGTTCGCCACCACCCGCAGCCGGCCCGCGTCGGCCAGCCACAGGTTCATCGGGAGTTCGAAGTCGGTGTGCAGCGCCTGCTCGAAGGCGAGGATGGCCTCGCCGTTGGCCATGGCCCTGGCCACGTGGCCGGGCAGCGGCCAGGACTGCACGAACAGGTAGACACCGAACAGCGCGAGGCCGAACAGGATCTCGACCCACCATCTCAGTCGGCGGTCGGCGCCGATCCCGGTGCCTGCCGCCGCGGCGTGGACCCCTGATCCCGCAGTGAGCACAACACCGTATATCACGAACCGTAATGAACTACGCCCCGCGCCGCCGTCGAACTACGCGGCGGCGACGGGGCGTTTACCCAGCCGCAGTGTCACGCCGGGTACCTTGCGCAGCGTGCGCCAGCCGTGGCCGACGGCGATGGCCACGGTGAGCGCGGTGAGCAGCCCACTGAACACACCTCGCGACAGCAGGCCCGCCTCCACGCTCCAGCGCAGGAACGCCATCGTCATCGCGGCATCGAGCAGGCGTGAGCCACCCCACAGCAGTGCGACGTTGATGAACACCTTGCGCACGGTCCGATGGGAGAACAACTCCGCAGGCAGGTGCACGAAGTCACGGGCCAGTCGCTGCGTGATCGGCTTGCCGATCACGGCGCTTCCCACGAAAAGCAGGAACATCAGTATCGAACCCACCACCGGCTGCAGCACGTACACCGCCGCGCTGGACGTGATGAGAGCCACGAGCGCGCGGCTGACGAGCATGCCCGTCGACAGCAGCAGCGTCTGCGGCAGTTCGCGGCGCATGAGCCTGCGCGCGCCGATCACCAGTGCACTCCAGCCCATCACGGCCGCGAGGCCGGGCACCAGGCCGAAGAAGTGCAACAGAACCATGAACAGCAGTGTCGGGACGACAACGGTTTCCAGCAGCAGGATCACCGCCCGCGTCAGCGTCGACCGCAGATGCGGGATCTCGATGACCAGATGCCGTTCGTGATGTCGCTCGGTTGCCTGCGCCTTGTGCACGGGCTCAACCTCCAGGTCGGGTCCTGGGTCTGGTCCGGGCCCCATTCCGGCTCTGTATCCCATGGAACTTGTCAACAGCATGCGCCTGCGGATCGACGCTGTCAGACACTTTAGCTCGGACTGGGTAAACGCCATGTGTCGCTGTACTCCGGCTTTCCAGTCGCACGGCGGGTGAGTGTGCCAGGCCGAAGGCCCCGAGCACCAGTAGTGCCCCCGCCGCGGCGACCGCGGCGAGTGGCCCCGCATCGGTGGACAGGTGCGCGTCGAAGGCGAGCACACCGACGGCGAAACTGGCTCCAGGGTTGACAATCGACATCACCGCGATCGCCGCGGAAAGCGAGCCGGAGGCGAAGGCCTGCTGGCCGAGCAGCAGGCCACAGGTGGTGGTGACCGCGAGGGTGTAGCCCGGCCAGTCCATCGCCGTGGCGAGCACCCCTCGCTGCGCGAGGCTGTCGGCTGTGAGTTTCATCATGGCCGCGCTCATCGCGTAGCAGATCCCGGCGGAGGCGGCGATCAGGGCCGAGAACAGCAACGGTCCCGCCAGCTGAGCGGTCTGCACCAGCACCGCCACCGTCACCACCGCGATGAACAGCGCGAGGATCAACCTGCCGCGGTCGGGCTCACCGCCGAGCGGGGCCGCGCCCTCCACCGCCAGGAACAGCGCGACACCGCCGGTGATCGCCAGTGCCGAGAGCCAGTCCCGCAGCGGCGGCCAGCGCCTGACCGCCGCCGACGCCATCGGCAGCGCGAACAGCAACTGGGTCACCAGCAGCGGCTGCACCAGCGCGACCGAGCCGAAGTGCAGCGCGGTCGCCTGGCTGGCGAAGCCGGTGAGGTTCGTACCCCAGCCGAGCAGCCACAGCCGCTGCCGCAACATCCGCCTGATCAGCCACAGCACCGGGAGCCGGTGTGTCGCGGCCCGATGCCGAGCGTCGGTGTCGGCGGCCCTGAGCACCGCCCTTCGCTGCAACGCGGCTGACGCGGCGAACAGGAAGGCAGCGGTGAAGCCGAGAACGACAGGTATCAGCACGTCATTGACCAGCGCTTCGCGGCGGGTAACCATTCCGGCATGATCTGCGTCCGTGGTGGCTGGAAACGGTGGTCACCGCAGGTTAGCGCACACCACGTTGCTGGGTGTCTAGCCTGGTCGCGACCCTGTTAAACAACCGACGAGGACTGAGAAGGAGTGGGTATGGCCACGGCGGTGCGGGTACGGCAGACCGGCGGTCCCGAGGTGCTCGAAGTCGGCGACGTCGAGATCGACGACCCCGGTCCGCGCGAGATCCTGGTCGACGTCGCCGCGGCGGGGGTCAACTTCATCGACACCTACCAGCGGTCCGGGATTTACCCGATGGAGTTGCCCTACACGCCTGGGTTGGAGGGCGCGGGCACGGTGGCCGCCGTGGGGTCGGAGGTCGGCGAGTTCGCCGTGGGCGACCGGGTGGCATGGCAGGGCACGCCCGGTGGCTACGCGCAGCAGGCGCTGGTGCCCGCGGACATGGCCTTCGCCGTGCCCGACGGCGTGTCCGACGAGGTTGCCGCGGCACTGCTGTTGCAGGGCATGACGGCGCACTACCTGCTCAACTCCACCTACCCGGTCGGCGAAGGCGAAACCGTGCTGGTGCACGCCGCGGCCGGTGGTGTCGGGCTGCTGCTGGTGCAGTTGGCGAAGGCGAAGGGCGCCAAGGTCATCGGCACGGTGTCGACACCGGAGAAGGAGCGGCTCGCTCGCGAAGCGGGCGCCGACGAGGTGATCCGGTACGACGAGCGCGACTTCGTGGCAGCCACCCGGGAGTTCACCGACGGTGAGGGCGTGCCGGTGGTCTACGACGGTGTCGGCAAGTCCACCTACGAGGGCAGTCTTTCGTGCCTGCGGCCGAGGGGCCTGCTCGCGCTGTTCGGCGCATCGAGCGGCCCGGTGCCGCCGATCGACCCGCAACGGCTCAACGCGGGCGGCTCGCTGTACCTGACGCGGCCCAAGATCGCCGACTACACGCGCACGCGCGAGGAGTCCAGCAGGCGAGCCTCCGAACTGCTGGAGGCCGTACGGGCCGGGACGCTGACGGTGCGGATCGGGCAGCGGTACCCGCTGCGGCGGGCCCGCGAGGCCCACGAGGACCTGGAAGGCCGACGCACCACGGGCAAGGTGCTGTTGTCGCCGTGATCGGGCGGGTCGTGGGTCGCCCGCGTCGTGGCCCACGACCCCGCCCGATCGGCTGCTGCGGTTTTCGCTACTGGTTTCGCACGCTGACGGCGTCGACGACGACGGCGAACGGCTCGTCGGCGAGCGGCTGGCCCGCGGCTTCACCGAACCCCATCCGGGCGGGCACCAGCACCAGCCTGCGCCCGCCTTCACGGATGCCGCTCAGTGCCTCGTCCCAGCCCTCGAACTCGTGCGGCTGGCCGAGCGTGAGAGTCAGCGACGCCTGCTGGTCGAAGGTGTTCTCCTGGACCTGCCCGTCGGACCACGACACCAGCTGGTAGTCGGCCTCCACCGTGCTGCCCTGCTCGGCTGCGGGTCCCTGGCCTCGCTCCAGCTCCCTGGTCAGCAGCCGGGTGGGTGGCTCGCAGTCCTGCGGGATCTCCACGTTCGGTCCGATCGTGTCCGGCTGCTGCCGGACCGTGACGTCCTCGGCCGTGCACTCCCTGCCCTGCGGGGTGGTCTGGGTGGGAGCGGCCGCCGACGTGGGCGTGGGCTCCGCACCCGGCGGCAGGTCGGAGGGCTGCTCGTTCGGCGGCGAGCACGCCGCCAGCCCGACGGCGAAGGCCGCCACCGCGATGATCTTGCCAGCATTGCGCATGTGGACACCCTAGCTGGGCGCCTACCGGCCGCTTTGCGCACCTGAGAGCACGGCCGGAACCCGGTCGGTGTGGACGATCCCGAGCCGCTTCGTGGCCCGTGTCAACGCCACGTAGAGGTCGTTGAGCCCCTTCGGTGAGGCGCGCACGATGTCGTCGGGCGCCACCAGCACGACACCGTCGAACTCCAGACCCTTGGCCCGTTCCACGGTGAGCACCGACACCCTCGGTTGTGGCCGCGCGGAGCCTGCGTCCTCATCCACCCTGTCCAGACCGCTGTCCGCACCGTCCACCGTGCCCGCCTCGGCCGCGGTCTCGGCCAGCTCGGCGGAAAGCGGCGCCTCCAGCGATCCCGGGCACAACACTGCAAGGGTGCCCCCGTCCAACTCGGCCAGCTCCGCCTCGACCACGGCCCGCAACCGGGCCGCCACCTCACCGGCGGGCACCTGCCGCTGCCACGGCGAAACCCCGGTGGCGCGCACCGACACCGGCGCCGACAGCGCGGAGTCGATCTCGGCGAGCACCCGACCTGCCAGCTCCATGATCTCGGCGGGGGTGCGGTAGTTCACGGTCAGCTCCCGCAGCCGCCACCGATCACCGACGTAGGGCCGGAGCACCCGGCTCCACGTCGAGGTGCCCGAAGCCGAGCCGGTCTGTGCGACGTCGCCGACGATGGTCATCGACCGGCTCGGGCAGCGGCGCATCAGCAACCGCCAGTCCATCGAGGAAAGCTCCTGCGCCTCGTCCACGATCACGTGCCCGAACGTCCAGGAGCGATCCCTGGCCGCCCGCTGCGCCGCGGTGAGGTCGTTGCTGGCCTCCTGCCGCTCCGCGAGCAGTTCGGCGTCGAGCACGTCGCGGACCCGCAGGATCTCCTCGTCGAGGATCTCCTCGTCCTGCTCCAGCACGTGCAACACGCCCTGCGCGTAGGCGCGCTGCTCGCGGCGCCTGCGTTCCCTGCGCTCGCGGGCCTCGGTGTCGTCCTCGCCGAGCAGTTCGGCCAACTCGTCAAGCAGTGGCACATCGGCGGGCGTCCACAGCGAGCCCGGCCTGCGCAGCAACGCCTGCCGGTCGGCGTCGCCCAGCAACCCCTCGCCCGCGCTACGCAGCCGGGCCGGATCGGTGAGCAGGTCGCTCAACAGTTCCTGCGGCGTGAGTTTCGGCCACAGCGTGTTGATCGCGGCGAGCACCCGCTCGTCGCCTGCCAGTTCCTCGCGGATCGCGGCGTGGTCGCGCGCGTCCAGCAGGTCGGCGTCGTCGGACTCGCCCTCGGCCAGCGGTACCTGTGGCACGTCGTCCAGGACGCTGGCCTCCAGCTTGCTCGCGGACTGCTCGGCCAGCGCGTCGAGCAGGTCGTCGACGAACACTCGACGGGCGAGGTTGTGCGGGCGAAGCGTGCCGCGCGCCTTGGCACGGGCCCGTTCGCACGTGGCCCTGTCCAGGGTGAGGACCTCACCGTCGACCTCGATCGCCAGCGCATCGGTGGGCACGACCTGCCGGTCCGCCACGGCGGCCGCCAACACGTCGACCATCACCGCGCGGCCCTTCACCTCGGCGGCGGCCGGAGAGTCGAGTCCGGTGGCCGCCAGACCGGGGAACAGCTCGCCGATGGTGGCCAGCAACACGCCGGTCTCGCCGAGCGAGGGCAGCACCTGACCGATGTAGCGCAGGAACGTGCTGTTGGGCCCCACCACGAGCACCCCGCGCGTCGTCAACTGCCTGCGGTAGGTGTAGAGCAGGTAGGCGGCGCGGTGCAGCGCGACAGCGGTCTTGCCGGTGCCGGGCCCGCCCTGCACCACCAGCACGCCACCGGGATCGGCGCGGATGATGCGGTCCTGCTCGGCCTGGATCGTCGCGACGATGTCGGACATCTCGCCGGTACGTCTGCGCTCCAACGCGGCAAGCAGCGCCGCCTCCCCCGCCAGCCCGAGGTGATCACTTCGCTGCGCGGCGTCGAGTCGCAGCACCTCGTCGTCAAGGCCGACGACCTTCCTGGTCAACGTGCGGATGTGCCTTCGGCGGTACACCCCTTCCGGCGACGCGGCAGTGGCCAGGTAGAACGGTCGAGCCGCGGGCGCACGCCAGTCCAGCAGCAGCGGACGGTAGTCGTCGTCGGCGTCGAACAGGCCCAGCCGCCCGATGTAGAGCGGCGAGTCGCCGTCGTGCCCGGGTGAGAAGTCGAGCCTGCCGAAGCACAGCCCCTGCTCCACGGCGCCGAGTTGGGCGATCCGGTCGCTGTGCGTCCTGGTCGCGGCCTCGCGCTCGGCCTGGGCCTGCGGCGGGCCGCCGCTGGAACGCAGCGCCTCGTCCAGCCTGCGCGCAGCCAGTTCACGCTCGGCGTCCAGCCGCTGGTACAGCGCGGACACGTACGACTGCTCCGCGGCGATGTCGGCCGCCTTGCGCGAGCGTTCGGTGGTGACGGTGTCGGCGTGGCCGTCGGGCTCCCGATGAGACGGGGACACGGACAAGGGGCAACCCCACTTTCGGAGTCGTTTCGAGTCGTTTCGAGTCGTTCGGTGTCGGATGCATTCGCCTGACCGACGAACAACGATCGCCCCGCCCCGGGAATTCCCCTCCGGTGCCCTACCGGTGCCCTACGGGTGCCTCGGTGTCGGAAGGTGTCAGAAGGGCAGACCGAGCACGGGCAGCCCGATCGCGGCGTCGGCTGCCAGCGCGACGAACACGATCATCAGGTAGGTGTTGGAGCGGTGGAACAGTGCCATCGGCTTGGTCGGCTCGCCCTTGCCCGCCGCGGCGTACAGCCGGTGGGCGTAGAACAAGAACCACGCCCCCGCCAGCGCGGCGAAAGCCGCGTAGAGCCAGCTGGTGGCCGGTGCGAGCAGCAGTGTCCAGCCCACCATCACCCAGGAGTACACGACGATCTGCTTCGCCACGTGCTTGGGCGTTGCCACGACGGGCAACATCGGCACACCGGCGCGCTGGTAGTCCTCGCGGTACTTCATCGCCAGTGCCCAGGTGTGCGGCGGGGTCCAGAAGAAGATCACACCGAACATCACGAACGCGGGCCATTCCACGGTGCCCTGCACGGCCGCCCAGCCGATGATGACGGGCATGCAGCCCGCGGCGCCGCCCCAGACCACGTTCTGCGGTGTGCGGCGCTTCAGCAGCAGCGTGTAGACGAAGATGTAGAAGCCGATCGTGGCGACGGCCAGCACGGCGGCGAGCAGGTTGACGGCCAGGTACAGCACCGCGAACGACGCCACACCGAGGGAGAGTCCGAAGATCAGGGCGTTTCGCGGCGGCACGGAGTCGCGCACCAGCGGCCGCCGCCGCGTACGGTGCATCACCTTGTCGATGTCGGCATCGATCACGCAGTTCAGCGCGTTCGCACTGCCCGCGGCCATGGTTCCGCCGACAAGGGTGGCCAGTACCAGCCACGGCGACGGGATCTCCCTGCCCGCGAGGAACATCGCGGGGATCGTGGTGACCAACAGCAGCTCGATCACTCGTGGCTTGGCGAGCGCGGCGTAGGCGCCGACCACCGCCCGGAGGCCGTGCCGGTGCTGCCGGTCCTGCCCGTCCCGTCCGCCCTGCTTGCCCGACCCGCCTGCCTCGGCCGTTCCAGCAGCGGGTTGCACGGCGCCGACCCGGTCGCCGACCTGGTCCCCGCGCCCGTGCGCCACCAACGACATCTCGCTCCCTGCGTCAGAACTGCCGGTGCCCCGCCACGTGAACGCGGCACCTTGACAGATCGTAGTAGAGGTTCCCCGTGAACGTGCGCCGGCATCCTGCGGGGTCGGCCCGCCGCGACCGCACCCGACTTCGCGTCGCGCTCCCCCTCGGGGCGCCGCCCCACGGCAGGGCCGTCGACCTGCCCCGACGTGCGGTTCAGTACTCGATGCGGGCCAGGATCTCGCGTGCCCGCCGCCCTTCGGCGGCGACTTCCCACAGCCGCTCGACGGCGGCGCGGTAGGTGTCGACCTCGCGTGGATCGGTGATGCGACGTTCGCCACTGAGGTCCTCGACGAGCACCACCTCGTCGAGGATCCAGAACCCGTGCAGCGGCACGACCGGCAGCCGGGCGCGGGCGGGCAGGATACCCAGCCGCAGGTTCGGAACGCCGATCGTGGCCAGCAGCCGGTGCAACTGCGCCGCCATCACTCCCGGTGGCGCCACCGGGTGCCACAACGCGGACTCGGCGAGCAGGAACTCCAGCGTTCGGCCCGGCTCGTAGAGCACGTGCTGGCGGCGCATCCGGACCCGGACGGCCTCGGTGAGATCGTCGGTGCCGCCGTGCAGTTCGCGTGCGGTGCTCAACACGGCGTGCGCGTAGTCGGCGGTCTGCAGCAGCCCGGGAACGACGCTGAGCTCGACCGCCCTGATGGTCGTGGCCGACGTCTCGATGGCCAGCGCCTCGTCCTGCCGCGCGCGGTAGCCCGCTCGCACCCGCTGCCTCCACACCACCCGCTCGTCCTCGATCGCGGCGCGCTCGTTGCGCAGCCGTGCCGCCGTCGTGGCGGGAACGTCGAGCAGCCGCAGCAGCAGGTCGAGTTCCTCGGCAGTGGGCAGTTGCCTGCCGTTCTCGATCTTCGACTGCTTGTGCGCAGGCCAGCCGGCGCCCGCGGCGACAGCCTTCGCGCTCAGCCCACCTCGGAGCTGGCGAAGGCTGTCGCCGAATGCGGACTTCCTGTGCTCGAAGCTGGTCACGGGCTCCTCAGCTGCGCGCTAGCGCCGGATGGTCGTAAAACGGCCGGGCATGCCGCCACGCCCGGTCGCGGATGAGCCGGTAGGGCGCGGTCGCCTCCGGCTCGGACTCGATGGTCGCACCTTCGAAGCCGCGCGTGCCGAAATGCATGAGCGCGACCGTGTCGTCGTCGAATATCCAGAAGTCCCGGTCACCGAGTCGCAACCGCTCGGCGCTCTCGGCGTCGATGACCCGGATGTCCTCGCCCGCCGCCGCGTTCAGCTGCGCCACGCTCATCTCGAAGCGCAGGTAGTCGGTCAGCGGCAGGGTGAGTACGCGCACCCTGGCGACGCTCTTGCCATGCGCCACCGCCCGCCGGATGCTGTCCAGCCAGGGCCGCATGTACTCCAGGTCGTAGGGCTCTCCCGCGAGGAACCTGCGCAGCGGCTCGGTCTCGTACGGCTCGCGATACTCGCCCTGGCACTCGTAGCGCCACGCGCAGCGCCGGTATCGGGTGAACAGCTCGGCCCATGCCTTGCCGGTGACCAGCGGCGGCGGCATCAGTCGGCCGCCAACTGGGGCGCCGGGACGAATCGCATCAGCTCGACCGGGACCTCCACCACGGTCTCGTGCGCCGGGATGCCGTTGCCGTGCCTGCGCAACTCGGCGAGCGCCTCCGCGTCGGTCACGATGTCCCCCTGGATCAGAATGGTGCCCCGGTCGGTGGCATACACGGTCGGGCACTGACCGACGGTCGAGGTTGAGCCGAGGTAGGTCACCTTCATCGTTCCTCCGAGTCTGAGGGGTATGGGCGAGCAACCTCGATCCAAGATCAAAGCCGGTCCGACCGCATTTTCGCCGCGATCGCTCATTAGTGTGCAACCAACCAGTAGTTGCGCGCATCCATGCTAAATTTGCGCGCAACTTTGGCGGGCGCGGACAGCCGGCCGGGCCGACGCACGAGGAGGGCGCCGGCCCGGTCGGTGACGGGCGAACAGGGAGGTCGCATGATCCGTCGCGATCGGGAACTGCTGACCCGTGCCGCCGAGGTGAATCGCGGGCTCGGCGCGGTCGTCGCCGATCTCATGACGCAACAGGACGACGGGCAACTGCCCGCCGAGCAGCTGCGTGCCCTCGGCCGCGCGGTGTGCTGGCTCGGCTCCGACTTCCTCGCGCGCGCGGCGGAACTGGACGGCCGCGTCGTCGAGGCGGTACCGCGTTACCTCGCCGACCCGCGTGCCGGACACACCACGCTGTCCCGGGCCCAGTGGGAGGCGCTGGCCGAGCTGTTCGGCCGGGTGTGCGAGCTAGGCGGCGAAGCGACCCGCGACATCGCCGCCGAGGGTCGCGGCATCCTGGAGTGCTCCCGCCCCGCCGGATGGCCTCCGGCGACCGTGCCCGGCCGTCACCATGTCCGCACCGCTGCCGACGCCACTCCCGAAACCCTTGCCGACACCGCCGCCGGGCCTGTTGCCGAGCCTGTCGCCGAGCAGACCGCGATCGAGCAGCTCGACGCCGGTGAGGCCCCGAGCGCCGCGGCCGAGCGCGAGTTGCGGTCGAGGGCACACCGGGGCATCGAGCTGCTCGCCAGACTGGCCGACTCCCCCTGCCACGACGAGCGCGCCGTGCGCGACACCGGGAGGGCGGTGCGGGCGCTGGCGGAGTGGCTGCTGACCTATCCGGGCATGCCGGACGATCGCTGACCCCGGCTACCCGGTCGTCTACTCTGGCGGCGACCCGTCATGTTGAGCCACCCCGTCCGTGATGGGAAGGGGCGCCGGCGCCCCCTTCGGGATCGATTAAGATCGGGTGGCGAGCACGACATGCGGGTAGCCGGGTACAGCGATCACTCGTAAGAGTCAGGAGCCGAGGTCAGTGTCGGAGAACCCCACCACCGAGAACAACCCACTGCTGCGCCGGAACTACCCGGCCGACTGGACGGAACTGGACACTCGCGCGGTGGACACGGTCAGGGTGCTCGCCGCCGACGCGGTCGAGCACTGCGGCAGCGGTCACCCCGGCGCCGCGATGAGCCTGGCACCCGTCGCCTACTCGCTGTTCCAGCGCATCATGCGGCACGATCCCACCGACCCCGAGTGGCCCGCACGCGACCGGTTCGTGCTCTCCGCGGGCCACAGCAGCCTGACCCTCTACATCCAGCTCTTCCTCGCCGGGTACGGGCTGGAGTTGCAGGATCTGCGGCAGCTGCGCAAGTGGGGCTCCAAGACCCCCGGCCACCCGGAGTACCGGCACACTCCCGGTGTCGAAACCACGACGGGTCCGTTGGGACAGGGCCTGGCGAACGCGGTCGGGATGGCGATGGCGGCCAGGCGCGAACGCGGGCTGCTCGACCCCGAGGCCCCGGACGGCCAAAGCGTGTTCGACCACCACGTCTACGTGATCGCCTCCGACGGTGACATCGAGGAGGGCGTCACCGCCGAGGCGTCGTCGCTGGCTGGCAGGCAGGAGCTGGGCAACCTGGTCGTCGTCTACGACGACAACAAGATCTCCATCGAGGACGACACCAGCATCGCGCTGTCGGAGGACACCGCCAAGCGCTACGAGGCCTACGGCTGGCACGTGCAGGTGGTCGAGGGCGGCGAGGACGTCGCGGCCTTCGAGCAGGCCGTCGCTGCCGCCAAGGCCGAGACCAAGAGGCCGTCGTTCATCCTGCTTCGCACCGTGATCGGCTATCCCGCGCCGACCAAGATGAACACCGGCAAGGCACACGGCGCCGCGCTCGGGGCCGACGAGGTGGCCGGTGTCAAGCAGGCACTGGGCTTCGACCCGGCACAGAGCTTCCAGGTCGCCGACGAGGTGCTGGCGCACACCCGCGCGATCGTCGATCGCGCCAAGACCGAGCGCGCGCAGTGGCAGGAGCGGTTCGACGCGTGGGCCCGCGCCAACCCTCGCCGCAAGGAACTGGCCGACCGGCTGCGCACCCGCACGCTGCCGCAGGGGTGGGAGCAGAAGCTGCCCACCTGGGAGCCCGACGCCAAGGGCATCGCAACCAGGAAGGCCTCCGGCGAGGTGCTCAACGCCATCGGCGACGAACTTCCCGAGCTGTGGGGCGGCTCGGCCGACCTCGCGGAGAGCAACAACACCCTCATCAAGGGCTCTGACTCGTTCGGTCCCGCCGCCGCGAGCACGACGATGTTCCGCACCAGCCCATACGGACGCAACCTGCACTTCGGTGTCCGCGAGCACGCGATGGGCGCCATCCTCAACGGCATCGCGCTGCACGGTGGCACCCGCCCCTACGGCGGCACCTTCCTGATCTTCAGCGACTACATGCGGCCCTCGGTGCGGCTGGCCGCGCTGATGAAGGCCCCGGTCATCTACGTGTGGACCCACGACTCGATCGGACTCGGCGAGGACGGGCCCACCCACCAGCCGATCGAGCAATTGGCCGCGCTGCGCGCGATCCCGGGGCTGAACGTGGTCCGCCCCGCCGACGCCAACGAGACCGCCGCAGCGTGGAAGGCCGCGCTGCAGGACGTGCACGCCCCCACCGGGCTGGCGCTGACCAGGCAGAACGTCCCGGTGCTCGAAGGCACCTCGGCCGAAGGGGTGGCACGGGGCGGTTACGTGCTCGCCGAGGCCGACGGCGGCACACCGGAGGTGGTGCTGATCGCCACCGGTTCCGAGGTACAGCTCGCGCTGCAGGCCAGGAAGACACTGCAGGCCGACGGCGTTGCCGCCAGTGTGGTCTCGATGCCGTGCGTGGAATGGTTCGACCAGCAGGACGCAAGCTACCGCGACGCGGTGATCCCACCCACGGTCCGGGCCAGGGTGGCGGTCGAGGCGGGCGTGGCGCAGCCGTGGCACCGGTTCGTCGGGGACGCTGGCGAGGTCGTTTCCATCGAGCACTTCGGCGCCTCGGCCGACTACGCGACGCTGTTCCGCGAGTTCGGGATCACCGCCGAGGCGGTGGTGGCGGCCGCGCGCCGGTCGCTGGCCCGGATCGGCTGACAGCCGCCGACGACTACACCGACACATAAGGGGATGAAAGCGATGGGCAACACCGACAGGCTGGCCCAGCTCTCGCAGGCAGGGGTGTCGATCTGGCTCGACGATCTGTCGAGGCAGCGACTGGAGTCGGGCAATCTGGCCGAGTTGGTCAGGGACAAGCACGTGGTGGGCGTGACGACGAACCCCACCATCTTCGCCAACGCCGTCTCGCACGGTGAGTCCTACGACGAGCAGGTGCGGGCGCTTGCCCAGCACGGCGCCGACGTGCACGAGGCGGTGCGCGAACTCACCACCACCGACGTTCGCAACGCGGCCGACCTGCTGCGCGACGTCTACACCGGCACCGGCGGCAAGGACGGCCGGGTGTCCATCGAGGTGGACCCCGGCCTGGCGAGGGACACCGACAAGACCGTGGCCGAGGCCGCCGACCTGTGGAAGGCGGTGGACCGGCCCAACATCTTCGTCAAGATCCCGGCGACCGAGCAGGGACTGCCCGCGATCACCAGGACGCTTGCCGAGGGAATCAGTGTCAACGTCACGCTGATCTTCTCCGTCGAGCGCTACCGCGCGGTGATCGACGCCTTCTTCGCCGGGCTGGAGCAGGCAAAGGCCAGCGGTCACGAGCTGAGGTCGATCCAGTCGGTCGCCTCGTTCTTCGTGTCGCGAGTGGACACCGAGGTGGACAAGCGGCTCGAGGCGATCGGCACGGACGAGGCGCTGGCGCTGCGCGGTGAGGCCGCGATCGCCAACGCCCGGCTGGCCTACGCCGCCTACGAGGAACTGTTCGCCTCGCCGCGCTGGCAGCAGTTGCGGGAGGCGGGAGCCGACCCGCAGCGACCGCTGTGGGCGTCGACGGGGGTGAAGAACCCCGACTACTCCGACACCCGCTACGTCGACGAGTTGGTGGTGGCGGGCACCGTCAACACCATGCCGGAGAAGACACTGGAGGCGGTGGCCGACCACGCCCGGATCGAGGGCGACAAGGTCAGCGGCACGGCGGGACAGGCGCAGCAGGCCTTCGACCGACTGGCCGCCGCCGGCATCGACATCAGCGACGTGTTCCTCACCCTGGAGAACGAGGGCGTGGAGAAGTTCGACAAGTCCTGGACCGAATTGCTGGACACCGTGAACGACCAGCTCGCCAAGGCGAAGGGCTGAGCCCCGGATGGCCACGGAGCAGACGGAGGTGACGGTTCGCGACGCCGGGTTGTGGTCCGCGGCCGTCCCGCTGCTGGAGTCGCTGGTCGAAGACCGGGTGGCGAGCAGGCTCACCGACGGCGACGCGACGCTGTGGGGCGCCGACGCGGAACCGGAGGCCGCGATCCGGCTGTCGTGGACCACGCTGCACAAGACGTCGCGCCCCTTGATCGGTGAGATCGAGACACTGCGGGCGCAGTTGCGGTCCGACGGTATCGACCGCGTGGTGCTCGCGGGCATGGGCGGCTCGTCGCTGGCACCGGAAGTGATCACCAACACCGAGGGCGTCTCGCTGACGGTGCTCGACACCACCGATCCGGATCAGGTCGCCGACGCGCTCGCCGGCGACCTGGAGCGCACGGTGGTGGTGGTGTCGTCGAAATCCGGCACGACGGTCGAGACCGACAGCCACCGGCGGATCTTCGCCAAGGCGTTCGCCGACACGGGCATCGACGCGGCGAGCAGGTTCGTGGTGGTGACCGACCCGGGGTCGCCGCTGGCCGAGCTGGCGCGGGCACAGGGTTACCGCAAGGTGTTTCTCGCCGACCCCAACGTGGGTGGCCGCTACTCCGCGCTGACCGCGTTCGGGCTGGTGCCCGCCGGGCTGGCGGGGGCCGACGTGGCTCGGCTGCTGGACCAGGCAGCCGGGGTGGCACCCGCGCTCGGCGCCGACTCGGCCGACAACCCCGCGCTGCGGTTGGCCGCCGCGCTCGGCGCCGCCCACGCGGGCGGTGCCGAGAAGGTGGTGCTCGCCGACAGCGGCTCCGGCATCGTCGGCTTCGGTGACTGGGCCGAGCAACTCATCGCCGAGTCCACCGGCAAGCAGGGCACCGGACTGCTGCCGGTCGTGGCGGAGGGCCCGGACGCCCCCGGCTTCGCCGACGCCGGGGGCGATGCCACCGCGGTGGCGGTCGGGGAGGCCGTGCCCGGCGCCGCGATCGCGGTGTCGGGACCGCTCGGCGCGCAACTGTTGCTGTGGGAGTACGCCGTGGCGACGGCGGGCAGGCTGCTGGGCATCAACCCGTTCGACCAGCCCGACGTCGAGGCCGCCAAGCGGGCGGCCCGCGCGCTGCTGGACCACCCTGATGCGCCGGCGGCCACGGCGGAACCGACGAAGGTCGTCGGTCCCGTGGAGGTGTACGCGCCCGAGGGTAGTCCCGCGGAGGGCGGGCTCGCCGACGTACTGCGGAGGTTCGTGGACGCCGCGTCCGCCGCCGGCCGTGGTTACGTGTCGGTGCAGGCCTATCTGGACCGCATCACCGACGCGTCCGCCGCGGTGCTGCGCGCGGAGCTGGCAAGACGTACCGGGTCGCAGGTCACCTTCGGTTGGGGGCCGCGCTTCCTGCACTCCACCGGGCAGTACCACAAGGGCGGCCACCCCAACGGCGTGTTCCTGCAGCTGACCGGGAACGTGGAGGACGACATCGACGTGCCGGACCGGCCGTACAGCCTGGGTGTGCTGCAACTGGCGCAGGCTCTGGGGGACGGCCAGGTGCTGGCGGAGACCGGCAGGCCGGTGCTGCGGCTGCACCTCACCGATCGAGCGGCCGGGCTGGCCGAGGTGGTCCGCGCGGTACAGGAGCTGAACGAATGAGGCAGGGTAGCGCCAACCCGCTTCGCGATCCCAGGGACAAGCGGCTGCCGAGGATCGCCGGGCCGTCCAGCCTGGTGATCTTCGGCGTCACCGGCGACCTCTCCCGCAAGAAGCTGATGCCCGCGATCTACGACCTCGCCCACCGGGGTCTGCTGCCCGCCGGGTTCTCGCTGATCGGTTTCGCTCGCCGCGACTGGGCCGACCAGGACTTCGGGCAGCAGGTGCACGACGCCGTCGCCGAGTACGCCCGCACCCCGTTCCGGGAGTCGGTGTGGAACCGGTTGGCGGAGGGCATCCGGTTCGTGCAGGGTTCCTTCGACGACGACGACGCCTTCGACCGGCTCGCGCGAACGGTTCAGGAGCTGTCCGAGGAGCGCGGCACCGGCGGTAACACGGCGTTCTACCTGTCCATCCCGCCGTGGGCGTTTCCGGTGGTGACCAAGCAGCTGGCACGGTGCGGCCTCGCACAGTCCAGCGCGGACGTGTGGCGCAGGGTGGTCATCGAGAAGCCGTTCGGGCACGATCTGGCCAGCGCCAAGGAACTCAACGCGATCGTCAACGAGGTGTTCCCCGAGGAGTCGGTGTTTCGCATCGACCACTACCTCGGCAAGGAGACGGTGCAGAACATCCTGGCGCTGCGGTTCGCCAACCAGCTGTTCGAGCCGATCTGGAACTCCAACTACGTCGACCACGTGCAGATCACGATGGCCGAGGACATCGGCCTCGGCGGTCGTGCGGGCTACTACGAGGGGATCGGGGCGGCTCGCGACGTCATCCAGAACCACCTGTTGCAGTTGCTCGCGCTCACCGCGATGGAGGAGCCGGTCTCGTTCGAGCCTAGGGCGCTGCGGACGGAGAAGGTGAAGGTGCTCGGCGCGACCAAGCCGGTGGGGCCCCTCGACGAGACGACGGCGCGCGGTCAGTACGCGGGCGGCTGGCAGGGCGGCAAGAAGGTGCCGGGGCTGCTGCAGGAACCCGGATTCTCCAAGGATTCCACCACCGAGACGTACGCGGCGGTGACGCTGGAGGTGCGTAACCGACGCTGGGCCGGGGTGCCGTTCTACGTGCGCACCGGCAAGCGGCTCGGGCGCAGGGTCACCGAGGTGGCCGTGATGTTCAAGCGGGCGCCGCACCTGCCGTTCGACACCACCTCGACCGAGGAACTGGGCCAGAACGCGCTGGTGATCCGGGTACAGCCGGACGAGGGTGTGACGATGCGGTTCGGCTCGAAGGTGCCTGGGACGACGATGGAGGTCCGCGACGTCACCATGGATTTCGGGTACGGCCACGCGTTCACCGAGACCTCCCCCGAGGCCTACGAGCGGCTGATCCTGGACGTGCTGCTGGGCGAGCCCTCGCTGTTTCCCGCAAACGAGGAGGTGGAGCTGTCCTGGCGGATACTCGACCCGATCCTGGAGCACTGGGCCAAGCAGGGCACCCCTGAGCCGTACGAGCCGGGCTCGTGGGGTCCGCCGTCGGCGGAGGCGCTGCTGAGCCGCAGCGGCAGGCACTGGAGGCGGCCGTGATCGACACTTCCCCACCCCCACCGATCACGGACGCCGACCGGGTGCGGGTGCCCCGCAAGACACCGCAGGCGGCCGTGATCGACACTTCCCCACCCCCACCGATCACGGACGCCGACCGGGTGCGGGTGCCCCGCAAGACACCGCAGGCGGCCGTGATCGACAATCGCCCGCAAGGATCACGGACGCCGACCGGGTGCGGGTGCCCCGCAAAACACCGGAGGCGACCGTGATCATCGACCTGCCTTCCACGACGACTTCGCAGCTGAACAAGAAGCTTGTCGAGATCAGGGAACGCGGTGGCGCGGTGGCGCTCGGCCGGGTACTGACACTGGTGATCGTCGCCGAGGACGACGACCAGTTGGAGGACGCCATCGACGCCGCCAACGAGGCGAGCAGGGAGCACCCGTCCCGGGTGATCGTCGTGGCGAGGGGCGCTCGCACGGCGGCCGCACGCATCGACGGGCAGATCCGGGTCGGCGGCGACGCCGGGGCCAGCGAGGTGGTCGTGCTGCGACTGTACGGCCCGCTGGTCGGCCAGGCACGCAGCGCGGTGGTGCCGTTGCTGCTGCCTGACGCGCCGATCGTGGCGTGGTGGCCGTTCGCGGGCCCGAAGGCGCCTGCGAGTGACCCGATCGGCCAGCTCGCGCAGCGACGGATCACCGACTCCGCCGCGGAGAAGAACCCGATCCGGAGCCTGCGCACCAGGGCGAAGTCCTATCAGGACGGTGATACGGACCTGGCGTGGACCCGGTTGACGAACTGGCGCGCGCAACTGGTGTCCGCTTTGGACCTGCCGCCGTTCGAGCGGATCACCGGCGCGAGCGTCACCGGTGAGGGCGACTCGCCGTCGACCGAGTTGCTGGCGGGATGGCTGGCCGAGTACCTGAACGTGCCGGTCACCCGGGTGAAGAGCACCTCGGCGCAGGGCATCGTGTCGGTGCGACTCGACCGGCGCTCCGGCGCCGTCGAGCTGCACCGCCCGGACGGCAAGACGGGCACGCTCACCCAGCCGCTGCAGCCCCCGCGCCGGATCGCGTTACAGCGCCGCGACACCAGGGAATGCCTGATCGAGGAACTACGCAGGCTGGACCCGGACGAGGTGTACGAGGCGGCGCTGCGCGGGTTGGCCAAGTTGTCGCAGCCAAAGCGCAAGCCTGCCTCGTCGACCACCGGCCGGGCGGGGCGGAAGGCGAAGGTATGAGCGCGAACGACGTCGTCGTCCACGACGACGAGGACATTCTCACCGCGGCATGCGCCGCACGGCTGGTGACCCGGCTGACCGATGCGCAGGCGGCCAGGGGTTCGGCGTCGGTGGTGCTCACCGGAGGCGGCACCGGGATCGCCATACTGGAACAGTTGCGGCAAAGCCCCGCCAAAGACGCGATCGACTGGTCCCGGCTCGACGTCTACTGGGGCGATGAGCGGTTCGTGCCCGCAGGCGACGACGAGCGCAACGACAAGCAGGCCCGCGAGGCACTGCTCGACCACGTCGGTGTCGACCCGGCGCGGGTGCATCCGATGGCGCCTTCCGACGGCGAGTTCGGTGACGACCCGGACGCGGCGGCGGCTGCTTACGCGGGGATTCTCGCGGCGAACGCGGGGCCGGAGGACGGCGACGTTCCCGCGTTCGACGTGCTGCTGCTGGGTCTCGGCGGTGAGGGACACGTCGCGTCGATCTTCCCGGACTCGCAGGCCGCCAGCGAGGACCGGCGTCGCGTCGTCGCCGTGCGCGACTCCCCGAAACCGCCGCCCACCAGGATCTCCCTCACCTTCCCTGCCATCCGAGCCGCGGCCGAGGTGTGGCTGGTGACCGCGGGCGAGGCGAAGGCCGACGCGGTCGCTCTCGCGCTCGGTGGCGCGAGCGAGCTGCGGCTTCCGGCCGCGGGCGCGAGGGGCCGTTCCCGCACACTATGGCTGCTCGACAGGGCGGCGGCGAGCAAACTGGGGGGCCTGACCGGATCGGTTCGCCCGTAACGCTGCGACGTCTGGCCTAATGCGGTGCGTTTCGTTGCATCCGCACACATTTCGGTCTTGCGCGGCGCACCGTGGTCGCTGAAACCTCTCTCAGGTCGAGTCCACGAGACGAGAGGTCCAAGCCATGACCACGGAGGGCATCTCCATCCCTGAGGTGTCGGTCGGCGACCCCGACCCGATGGCACGAGACCGATCGCGGCGGCCCACCGGTACCGCCGCGCCCCGAGAAACCGCACTCCGGCGCAGACCCGCCGTACGCGGACTTGCCGTGGACGCGCTCGCCATCCTGATCGCGGTGCTGGACGTCTGGCTCGTGATCCCGGAGCAGGCCGAGCCGTACTCGGTGTACCTTTCCGCGGCCAGCTGTGTCGCCCTGGTCGCCAGACGGTGGCTGCCGTTCACGGTGGTGCTGGCGACCGTGCCGGGTTTCCTCGCGGGCTGGGCGCAGCTGGCGGCCATGATCGCGCTCGGCTCGCTCGCCGCCAAGAAGCAGTCGCACTGGCAGGTCTGGGTCGGCGCAGGCCTGGTGTGGCTGTGCCGGTTCGTGCTGTGGCCGCTGCCCGACTTCTTCGACCTGAGCTGGCGTGAGCACATCCTGGACACCATCTACGGCATCATCGTCGCGGGCATGCCCATCGCGATCGGGTTGCTCATCGGCGCGCGGACGGAGCTTTCGGCCAGGCTCGCCGAGCTTGCCCGCAGCCGCGACCGCGAGCGCCAGCTGCACGCGCAGGCGGTGCGTGCCGAGGAGCGGGCCCGGCTGGCCAGGGAGATGCACGACGTCGTCTCGCACGACATCACGCTCATCGCGATGCAGGCAGGAGCACTGGCGTCGGTCGAGAACAACGAGGAGGTCCGCACGACGGCGGCCACGATCCGCAAGCTCAGCACGCACACCCTCGAAGAGTTGCGCGCGCTGGTCGGGGTGTTGCGTTCCGGCGCGAACGACGGCCCCGGGCCCGACCTGCGCGACATCGAAACCCTGGTCGGCGGCACGGATGTGCCGGTACGGCTGACCGTCGAGCAGGTGCCGGAGGAGTTGCCGCCCGAGGTCTCCGCCGCCGCCTACCGCACGGTGCAGGAATGTTTGACGAACGTGCGCAAGCACGCCCCCGGCGCGACCGCGTTCGTGACGGTTCGCGGTGCGCAGGACGGGCTGTGCGTCGAGGTCCGCAACGCCGCGCCGAGCCACCCCGGTGAGGAACTGCCGTCCGGTGGCGGCTTCGGCCTCGCCGGGCTCGCGGAGCGGGCGAGGCTGCTCGGCGGAACGTTCGAGACCGGCCGGACGGAGGACGGGGGCTTCCGGGTCAGCGCGCGCTACCCGGCGGTGTCGTGAGCCTCGCGCGTCACCGCTGCTCGTGCCGGAAGTCGGTGTTGCCTTCCCGGATGTCCTCGGTGTCGTTCTGCTCCTCGTACTGCGGGCCGTACGCGACGCCGCGGGCGGCGATGCCTGCCGCGTTGGGTTTGAAGCCGTCGTTGACCAGTCCCGCGGTCTCACCGAACTCGCGCAGCGGGCCGTTGGACAGCGGGCCGTTGCGCACGAAGTCGCCGGCCCGCGCACCGATGTCGTCGGCGTTGTCGATCAGGTGACGCCCGCTCGCGACCTGGTCAGCGGCCCTGGAACCCGTCCGCGCAGCGAAGTCGCCGATGTCGTCGGCGACGCCGGTGACACGGTCGGCGCCCCTGCCCACCGACGACGCGACGTCGTCCAGGCGGGAGCCCGCCCTCGCGAAGCCCTCACCGACACCCGAGATCGTGGTGCCCGGTCCGGGGGCCACCTTGCCGACGGTGGAGCCGAGCTTGCCGAGTTTGCTGCCGATCTTCGCGGCCACCTGGGCGATGTCGTCCAGCACCTTCGCCAGGTGGGCGCCCGCCTTACCCAGTTTGGCCAGCAGCTTGCTGATCTTGGCCGCGATCTCGGCGACCTTCATGCCGATCCGGCCCACCGCGTAGGAGATGTAGCCCGCAACGGTGGCGCCGAAGCTGACGACCGAGGTGGCCAGCGCGGCCAGCGCCCCTTTGATCAGTTCCGCGATGAACGCGGCGACGATGTCCCTGATGATCGCCCGGCAGGTGGAGACCATCGTGCCCGCGGTGGCGACGACGGTGGCGGCGTTGCCCGCGCTCTCGGCCAGTGCCTCGACACCGTCGGCCATGTCCTGCGCGCGGGCTCGGTACTTGTCGGCGGCGGGCCCGGTCCAGGTGGGGATGTCACGTTCGACGATCCCGGGGATCTCGGCGGCGATCGCCTTCAACTCGGACTGCACGTCGGACCAGGTGTCCGCGCCCTGCTGGATGGCGGCGGGGTCACCTGCGAGCTTGTCGAGCCCGTCCTTCAACGGTTCGATGTGTTCGATCAACCAGCCCACACCCGCCGCGAGCAGCGTGCCGACCGGGTCGACCACCATGGCGAGCCCGTCGAGTGCGAGCACACCCGCGCTGGCGGCGAACTCGCCCCAGTCCTCGTCCTGGATCGCGGCGCCGGTGGAGCGAACGGTGTCGATGATGCCCGCACCGCTGGTGTTGCTCCTGGCCTCCGCACTGTCGAGATCGACCATCGTCAGCCCCCGTCGCCGCCGCGGAACGGCTCCGCGTGTCCCTTGTCCGATTCCACGTAGGCTCGGCCCGCCGCCCTGACAGCGGTGCCGAGGTCGCGGATGTCCTGCGCGTAGCCCGCGATCTGCTCGGCCGCCTCGCTCGAGGTCTGCCGCGCCTGCGTCGAGAACGCCTGCCCGACGATGCCGAACGCGTCGATGCCGAAGTCGATCCCGCCGCCGCGCTCTCCCTCGGCCTGCACCCGCTGGGCGACGCCGTCGAGCGAGGCAGCGTGTGTGTCGAGTTCGTCCGGCTCGACCGTGAATCCGTTCCCTGTCATGTGCTCAGTCCCCAGTCCTTGTTCCCCAGTCCTTGTTCCCCGGTGTTCCCCGGTTCTCAGTCCTCGGTGCCCGGTTCTCGGTCGTCAGTGCGCCGGGCGCAGGAAGCTCTGCGGTGGGTCGTCGTCATCGTCGCGGCGGTCCCTGCCACGAGCCGAGCCCTGCTCGGCACCGCCGTCCTCGTCGTCCTCCGGGGGCAACTGGCTGCGGAGGAACTCCATCCCCTCCTCGCCCGCGAACGGCTCGACCACCCGCACGGCCCTGCGTGCCGCGGCCGCCTGCGCCCTGCCCGCCAGCTGCGTGATCGTCGCCGCGAGTTCGGCCCCGGATCGGCGCATCGCGCGGTCGTCGATCGTCAGTTGCCGCAGCGCGCCGTTCGCGCCCACCGTCACGGTCACCATCCGGTCCGCCGAAGCCGCCGTCTCGGCCAGTTCGGCCAGTTCCTCCTGGGCCTGCCGCGACTGCCGCACCATCTCCTCGCCCCGGCGTTGGAGATCGGCAAGCCACTGGGGCTGTTCGGTCATGCTCGCGCTCCTGTCTTCGGGTCAGCCTGCCGTCTGACTACGCGCGGGCTCCTCCGGTTCCCTCGATCGCGAACTCGGGCGGGGCAGCGACCGCCCCCGCCACCACAGGAGCAGCAGCCGGGCGCCGGTGGCAAGCAGCAGCACCGGCAGGCACCACCGCAGCGGCCACACCGGCCAGCCTCCTTGCTGCGACACGGCGGACTCGATCACCGCGACGGCGGAGACGACAAGCAGCAGCACACCGCCGACGACACGGCCGAACCTGCCGAGCGCGGGCGGCCGCACGTCGGCGGGTGGGTAGCCCTTCGACTGGCGGTACCGCACCAGGAACAGCCCGGTGCCGAGCACGAGCACACCGGTGACCAGCAGCAGCACGGGAGGCCAGGTCAGTGCTCCCCAACCCGGCAGGCCCGGCACCGGTGGGGAAACCGGCCAGCCCGCGCCCGCCGCGAACAGCAGCCAGTAGCCGCTCGCCACCACGAGCGCGGGCCTGGCCTTGAACCGCGACCGGAACCGGCGCCGCGCTCGTTCGTCGCGATCACCCAGCCGGTACCAGTACGGGAACAGCAGCGCCACCATGCCCAGCGACAGGAACGCGATCACCGCCGGCGCCGCGTGCGGCGACGGCCCTGCCAGTGCCACGTACTGCCGGACGGTTCCCCACTTGTCGCCGCCCTCGCGTTCCACAACGGCGACTGTTCGACCGACATCGTCGGCGCCGAGTCGAGCGGTGTCCAGCGGCACGGTTTCCCCGCCGCCGTCCGGCCAGCGAACTCGGAGTTCGCAGCTGTGGTACCAGCTCAGCCCCACGGCCGAGGGCACACCGGCGGGCTCGCACGAACGCACCACGGCCTGCCCCGACCGCCCGGTGGTGTCGCCGCCGAGGAACCCGATACTCGGCCCGGCGACCAGCAGGAACTCCAGCGTCAACAGCAACACGCCGACCCGCACCGCAAGCTGCACCAGCAACTGCGGCACGAACAGCGACCGTTCCACCGTGCTCAGTTCCGACCACGGGCGCAGCCGGCGCGGCCTGTCCCGCTTCCGGTTGGACTCCACGTCGCTCGCGACTCAGATCTGCCTGCGCTGCCGCAACCGTTCCAACGCCTCGGCGAGAATGGCCTCGCCGTCGGCCTCACTGCGCCGCTCCTTGACGTACGCCAGGTGCGTCTTGTACGGCTCCGTCCGCGGCGCGGCGGGTGGGTTCTGCTCGTCCCGCCCCGCGGGGAGCCCGCAACGCGGGCAGTCCCATTCCTCCGGAATCTCGGCGTCGATCGCGAACGAAGGACGGGACTCGTGCCTGTTCGCACACCAGTAGGAGATTCGGCGACGCGGCGCGGTTTCTCCCCGCTCCGACTCCCCCGTCGGGCCGGCACCGACCCGCGTGCCTCGAATCGCGTTACCGCCAACCATGAATTCTCACACCCACCAGACAGTTGGCGTACCCCCAGGCACGCCGACATCGATCAGATCTTCACCAGCAAACCGAGTCCCACGACGCAGATGACCCAGACGGCACCGAGGCCGAGCGTGATCCGGTCCAGGTTCTTCTCGGCCACGCTCGACCCGGCCAGGCTGGACTGCATGCCGCCACCGAACAGGGACGACAGCCCGCCACCGCGACCGCGGTGCAGCAGCACCGCGACGATCAGCAGCACGCTCGTCGCGATCAACAGAATTTGCAGGAACAGCTTCATGTCATCCTCTGTGTACTGCGGGTGGCGGGAGCCTCAAGGGTAGCCCAATCCCCCGACATTCAGGGAAGTGGGCCGCCGGCCGCGAGGGCGCAGAGCTTGGTGAACTCCTCGCCGTCGAGGCTGGCCCCGCCGACCAGCGCGCCATCGATGTTGTCGCACTTGACGAGGTCGGAGATGTTGCCGGACTTGACCGAGCCGCCGTAGAGCACCCTGGTCCGCTCGGCGAGTTCGGCCCCGTACTTGTCGGCCAGTGCGGCGCGAAGCGCCCCGCACACCTCCTCGGCGTCGGACGGGGTGGCGACCCGGCCGGTGCCGATCGCCCACACCGGCTCGTAGGCGACGACGATGCCGTCCACCTGCTCGGCCCTGAGCCCCTTCAGCCCGGCGATCAACTGGGCCGTCGTGTGCTCGATGTGGCCGCCGGCCTCGCGCACCTCGAGCGGCTCGCCGACACACAGGATCGGCGTCAGGCCGTGCTTGACGGCGGCACGGACCTTCTTGTTCACGACCTCGTCGGTTTCGGCGTGGTACTCACGACGCTCCGAGTGCCCCACGACGACGTAGGTGCAGCCGAGCTTGGCCAGCATCGGCCCGGACACGTCGCCGGTGTAGGCACCCGACTCGTGCGGCGAGAGGTCCTGCGCACCGTAGGTGAGCAGCAGCTTGTCGCCGTCGACGAGGGTCTGCACGCTGCGGATGTCGGTGAAGGGCGGCAGCACGGCCACGTCCACCTTCGCGAAGTACTTCTCCGGCAGCGAGAAGGCGATCTTCTGTACCAGCGCGATGGCCTCGAGATGGTTGAGGTTCATCTTCCAGTTGCCTGCGATCAGCGGCTTGCGGGCCATCAGCGCTCCTCACTCAGCACGGCGACACCGGGCAGTTCCTTGCCCTCGAGGTACTCCAGCGACGCGCCACCGCCGGTCGAGATGTGCGAGAACCTCTCCTCGGGCAGGCCGAGCAGTCGCACGGCCGCGGCCGAGTCGCCGCCACCGACCACGCTGAACGCCTCCGCGTTCGCGATGGCCGTGGCCACGCCCCTGGTGCCCTCGGCGAACGGCGCCATTTCGAACACGCCCATCGGGCCGTTCCAGAACACCGTGTGCGCGTTGGCCAGCGCCGCCGCGAACTCCGCGACCGTCTGCGGCCCGATGTCCAGACCCAGCCAGCCCTTCTCGATCGACGTGGCCGCCACGGTGCGCACGTTCGCGTCCGCGGCGAACCTGTCGGCCGCGACGATGTCGACGGGCAGGGTGAGCTTGCCCCCGGCTTCGGCGAGCAGCCGCTTGCAGGTGTCGACCATGTCGGTCTCCAGCAGCGAGTCACCGACCTCGTGGCCCTGCGCGGCGAGGAAGGTGAAGCACATCCCGCCGCCGATCAGCAGCCGGTCGACCTTGGGCAGCAGCGCCTCGATGACGGCGAGCTTGTCGGAGACCTTCGAACCGCCGAGCACGACCGCGTAGGGGCGCTCGGGGTCGCCGGTCAGCGTCCGCAGCACCTCCAGCTCGGCGAGCACCAGGTCACCCGCGTAGGCGGGCAGCTCGCGGGCCACGTCGTAGACCGAGGCCTGCTTGCGGTGCACCACCCCGAAGCCGTCGGAGACGAAGGCCGCACCTTCACCCGCGAGCGCGGCCAGGTCGCGGGCCAGCTCCGCGCGTTCGCTGTCGGTCTTGCTGGTCTCCCTGGGGTCGAACCGCACGTTCTGCAACATGGCGACGCCGCCGTCGGCGAGCGAGCCGACGACCGAGGCCGCCTGCTCGCCGACGACGTCTCCCGCGAGGCGGACGTCAGCGCCCAGCAGTTCGCCGAGCCTTCGGGCCACCGGACCCAGCGAGTACTTCGCCTCCGGCGCGCCCTTGGGCCTGCCGAGGTGTGCGGTGACGATCACCTGCGCCCCGGCGTCCGCGAGCCGCCGGATGGTGGGCAGTGCCGCACGGACGCGGCCGTCGTCGGTGATCGTGTCGCCGTCGAGCGGCACGTTCAGGTCGCAGCGCACCAGCACGCGCCTGCCCGAGACGCCCTCGCCGAGCAGGTCGTCGAGTGTCTTCACCGGCATGGCGTCAGGACAGCTTGGAGCCGACGAGGTTGACCAGGTCCGCGAGGCGGTTGGAGTAGCCCCACTCGTTGTCGTACCAGCCGACGACCTTCACCTGGTTGCCGATCACCTTGGTCAGCGGCGCGTCGTAGATGCACGAAGCGGGGTCGGTGACGATGTCGGAGGAGACGATCGGCTCCTCGCTGTAGCGCAGGATCCCCCGCAGCGGGCCCTCCGCGGCGGCACGGTAGGCGGCGTTGACGTCGGCCAGCGACGCGCTCTTCTCGAGCGTGACCGTCAGGTCGGTGGTCGAGCCGGTCGGCACCGGCACCCGCAGCGCGTAGCCGTCCAACTTGCCGTTGAGGTCGGGCAGCACCAGCCCGATCGCCTTGGCGGCGCCGGTGGAGGTGGGCACGATGTTCAGCGCGGCGGCACGGGCCCTGCGCAGATCCTTGTGCGGGCCGTCCTGCAGGTTCTGGTCCTGCGTGTAGGCGTGGATGGTGGTCATCAGGCCCTGCTGGATGCCGAACTCGTCGTGCAGCACCTTGGCCAGTGGTGCCAGGCAGTTGGTGGTGCAGGAGGCGTTGGAGACGATCGTCTGGGAACCGTCGTAGGCGGAGTCGTTGACGCCGAGCACGACGGTGAGGTCCTCACCCTTAGCGGGCGCGGAGATGACCACCTTCTTGGCGCCGCCCGCGATGTGTGCCTTGGCGGCGTCGGCGTTGGTGAAGAAGCCGGTGGATTCCACCACAACGTCGACCCCGAGGTCGCCCCACGGCAGGTTGGCGGGGTCGCGCTCGGCGAGCGCCTTGATGGTCTTGCCGCCGACGACGATGCCCTCCGCGCTGGTGCTGACCTCCTCGGGCAGCCTGCCAAGGATGCTGTCGTACTTGAGCAGGTGGGCCATCGTGGCGACGTCACCCAGGTCGTTGAACGCCACAACCTCGATGTCGTGGCCGCCGGCCTGCACGGCACGGAAGAAGTTGCGGCCGATCCGGCCGAAGCCGTTGACGCCTACGCGAACCGTCACTGCTCTGCTCTCCTCGTGGGCTCTCCCCGGTCGTCGCCGGGCCTGGACTGTTCGTGGTTCCACCCGCCACCCTAGCGTGCTGGCCAGCGAGGATCCGCGTCACCCGGATGAGACGACCACACCGCCGACCTGCGGGAGAATCGATTAAGAGGCTACCTGCGGACAGGGGGCCTGGGAAGTCTTCGGAACCGGATCGAGGTCACACGCCACCGGCCGCCCCGGTAATCCGCTACCCGGTCCCGCGCCCGGGTCCTAGCCTGACCAGGTGATCTCCTTCGGACAGGTCGCGGCTTTCGCGGCGCTGACGTTCGTCATGGTCATCGTGCCGGGCCCGAGCGTGCTGTTCACCATCAGCAGGGCACTGACCGTGGGGCGGCGCGACGCGCTGCTGACCGTGGTCGGCAACGCGGCGGGCATCTACCTGCAGATCGTCGCGGTCGCCTTCGGCCTCGGCACCCTCGTCGAGCGCTCGGCGGCGGCCTTCACCGCGGTCAAGCTGGCGGGTGCGGGCTACCTGGTGTACCTCGGCGTGCGGGCGGTACTCCACCGGCGTTCGCTTTCCGAGGCACTCGGCACGGGCGTCGCCGCGAGCGCGGGCAGCGCGGCGCGCGTGCTGCGGGACGGCTTCGTCGTCGGGTTCGCCAATCCCAAGTCGATCGTGTTCCTCGCCGCGGTGCTGCCCCACTTCGTGCAGCCGAACGCGGCGGCCGTACCGGTGCAGATCCTGCTGCTCGGCATCGTGCTGCCGGTGGTGGCGCTGCTGCTGGACTCCGGCTGGGCGCTGGCGGCCTCGGCGGCACGGGACTGGTTCGCGCGCTCACCGCGCAGGCTGGAACTCCTCGGCGGGGTGGGCGGTGTCACGATGATCGGCCTCGGCCTCAGCCTCGCGCTCGCCGGCCGCAAGGACTCGTGAGGCGCCGCCGAACCTCCTCCGTTTCAGCGACCCGATGGCCGCGGCACGTATCACCGCGGCCTCACCTGGGTATCCCGCGCGGCATGCCGGGAACGTCCGCCGCGAGTGAACTCGTGAGCGGCAGGGAACTGACCGCCGCCCGGGTCACCGAACCGCGCCTGCGCGAGGCATACGCGCGCTGCAGGCGGCTGCACGCGCGGCACGGCCGGACCTACTTCCTGGCCACGCGGCTGCTGCGACCCGCGCAGCGGCCCGCCATCCACGCGCTGTACGGCTTCGCCCGCTATGTCGACGACCTCGTCGACGATCCCGAGCCGGGCTGGACGGCGGCCGACATCGCCCAGCGGATCGACCACATCGCCACCGCGTTGGACGAAGGGCTCGCGGCGGGCAGCAGCGACGACCCGGTGCTGGCGGCGGTGGTCGACACCACCGTGCGATTCGGCGTCGAGGCGAAGCTGTTCGGGCCGTTCCTGCACTCGATGCGGATGGATCTCGCGGTGACCGGCTATGCCAGCAGGACCGAACTGGACACCTACGTGCACGGCTCGGCGGAAGTGATCGGGCTGCAGGTACTGCCCGTGCTGGGCACGGTCTGCGACCGCCGCGAGGCCGAACCGCACGCCGCCGCGCTGGGAGCGGCATTCCAGCTCACCAACTTCCTGCGCGACGTCGCCGAGGATCTGCACAGGGGCCGCGTCTACCTGCCCGCCGACGAACTCGCCGCCTACGGCGTCGACACCGACCTGCTGCGGTGGTGTCTGCGGAACGGGCGCGCGGAACCGAAGGTGAAGGCGGCGCTGGCCGACCAGGTGGCACGCACCCGGGAGGTGTACCGAAGGGCCCGCCCGGGAATCGCGATGTTGCACCCGGCTTCGCGGCCGTGTGTGGCCACGGCCTTCGACCTGTACTCGCGCATCCTCGACCGCATCGAGGACCGTGATCACGACGTGTTCGCCGGTCGCGCGGTGGTGAGCACACCGCGCAGGCTCGCGCTGGCGGGTGCCGCCGTGGCACGAACCGCGCTGGCGCGAGCGGCGAGGACGGCCGGCACGGCGAGAACGGCGAACACGGCGAGAACAGCGAGAACAGCGAGAACAGCACTGCCGCGGATCAGTCGCTGACGCAGGGGACGTGACCATGGACTCGACCGAACAACTGCAGTACCTGCTCGTCCTGGCGGCCTGCCTCGCCGTCACGCTGCCGCTGGAGTTCACCGGCGCGGGGGTGTACCGCAGGCCGGGCAGGCTGCTGCGCGCGCTCGGTCCCCCCGCGGCGGCGTTCCTGCTGTGGGACATCGCCGCCATCGCCGCGGGGGTGTGGAGCATCAGTCCCGACTACACGCTCGGTGCGATGGCGGCACCGGGTCTTCCCGTCGAGGAGGTGCTGTTCTTCCTGGTGATCCCGCTGTGCGCGGTGCTGACCTTCGAGACCGTGCGCAGGCTGCCGCTCGGGGAGCAACCATGATCGGTCTCGGTTACACGGTGCCCGCACTGCTGTCGGTGGCTGCCGTCGTGCTGATCGAGGTCGCCTGGTTGCGCACCGGGCTGTTCCGTCGCAAGGCGTACTGGCTGACACTGGCCATCGTGTTCGCCTTCCAGGTACCGGTGGACGGGTGGCTGACCAAGCTGAGCGCGCCGATCGTGCACTACGACGCCGCGCATTACCTGGGGCTGCGGTTCCCGCTGGACATCCCGGTGGAGGACTTCCTGTTCGGTTTCAGTCTCGTCACCGCCACCCTGCTGGGCTGGAGCCACCACGAACGCAAGGAACGGACCCAGCAGGTGCGGATCTCCCGCGGCACACCGGAGGGGCCGTGATGGGCAGCGCGGTTTCGCGACACGACGTGCCCTCGGCGTTCGACGCCGCCGCGGCCGCCTACGACCGGCTCGTCGGCCTGAATCCCGGCTACCACGGCAACCTGCGACAGGCCGCCGCCACGGCGAGGCAGGCGGGCAACCACATCCTGGACGCGGGCTGCGGCACCGGGGCGTCGACCGCCGCGCTGCTGGCCGCCGACCCCGAAGCGGCCGTGGTGGCGGTGGACGCCTCGCGCGGCATGCTCGACGTCGCGCGCGCCAAGGAGTGGCCCGACTCGGTGCGGTTCGTGCACAGCCGTGTGGAGGCACTGCCGGAGGCGGGGGTGCGGGGGCCGTTCGACGCCGCCTTCGCGGCCTACCTGGTGCGCAACCTGCCCGACCCCGACGCCACGCTGGCGACGCTGCGGCGGCTGCTGCGGCCCGGCGGGCTGCTGGTGGTGCACGACTACAGCCTGAGCCCGAACCTGTTGCCCCGGCTGACCTGGCACGCGGTGTGCTGGTCGGTGATCATCCCGGTGGGCAGGCTGGCTGTGGGCGACGCGCGGTTGTACCGGTACCTGTGGCGCAGCGTGCGGCGGTTCGACTCGCCGCGGCGGTTCGCCGATCGTCTCCTGGCGGCCGGTTTCACCGACGTGCGCTGCCGTGGCGTCGGCGGCTGGCAACGCGGCATCGTGCACACCTTCCACGCCACAAGGGCCCGGGAATGAGCCGCGACCGCAGGCGCAGGCGGCATCCGGCACCGCAAGGCAGCCCTACCGTCGCCGCTCCCGCGCCCCGGGTCGTGGTGGCCGGCGGCGGTATCGCGGGGCTCGCGGCGGCGACCGGGCTGGCGGAGCGGGGCGTGGCGGTGGAACTGTTCGAACGCGCGCCTTACCTGGGTGGCCGCGTCGGCGGGTGGACCACCACGCTGCCCGACGGCACCCGCACCGGGATGAGCCGTGGCTTCCACGCGTTCTTCAGGCAGTACTACAACCTGCGCGCGCTGCTGCGCAGGGCCGACCCGCAGCTGGCGGGCCTGCTGGCCCTGCCGGACTACCCGCTGGTCGACGCGCACGGCAGGGTGGACAGTTTTCTCGGGGTGCCGCGCACCCCGCCGTGGAACGCGCTGGCGTTCGTCGCCCGCAGCCCGACGTTCGCCGTCCGTGACGTGCCGCGACTGAACGCGCGGGCGGCGCTTTCGCTGCTGGACGTGCGGGTGCCGGACACCTACCGGGAACTCGACGACCTGGACGCGCGGACCCTGCTGGAACGCATCGGGTTTCCACCGGCGGCGCGGCACCTGGCGTTCGACGTGTTCTCGCGCAGTTTCTTCGCCCACCCGCAGCGGCTTTCGGCGGCGGAACTGGCGGTGATGTTCCACCTGTACTTCCTCGGCTCGGCCGAGGGGCTGCTGTTCGACGTGCCGCGCGCGCCGTTCCACCTGCTGTGGCAGCCGCTGGCGGCCTACCTGCGGCGCAGCGGCGCCACGATCAACGAGGGGACGGCGGTCCACCGGGTCGAGCAGGGCGGCACGCGGCGGTTGCGGGTGCACGCAGGCGAGCGGGTGGTCGACGCCGACGCCGTGGTGCTGGCGCTGGACGTGGCGGGGCTGCGGGAGGTGGTCGACGCCTCCCCCGGCCTGGGCACGGGGCCGTGGCGGGAACTCATCGCAGCGCAGCGGACGGCTCCGCCGTTCTGCGTCCGCAGGCTGTGGCTCGACCGCGGGGTCGGCTCCGGCCGTCCGGCGTTCCTGGCGGTCGGCGGGCAGCCGCCGCTGGACAACATCAGCCTGCTCGACCGCTACGACAGCGACGCGGCCGGTTGGGCCACCCGGCACGGCGGTTCCGTGGTCGAGTTGCACGCCTACGCCGCCACCGGGCCACGCGAGCGCGTGGAGTCCGAACTGCTGGCCCGGCTGCGCGCCGTCTACCCCGAAACGACGCGGGCACGCGTCGTGGCCGACCGCGTCGAGTGGCGCGCCGACTGCCCGCTGTTCGCGCCAGGCACGTTCCGGCACAGGCCGGGCGTGCTCACCCCGGTGGACGGGCTCGTGCTCGCGGGCGACTGCGTCCGCGTCGACCTGCCGGTGGCGCTCATGGAGCGCGCGGCCACCACCGGCTGGCAGGCGGCCAACCAACTGCTGGCGCGCTGGGGGGTGGCCGGGCACGACCTGCTCAGCGTCCCGACCAGCGGGCGGCACACGGTGCTGCGTGGCCTCGCCGCGCTGCTGCGCTGAACCCGAACGCCTCGACAACCTCGCCGGACGCATCGCATGCAGACCTTCCTGCCCTACCCGGACTTCGCGGCCTCCGCTGCCGTACTGGACGCGCGCAGGCTCGGCAAGCAGCGGGTGGAGGCGCTGCAGGTGCTGCGGGCGTTGACGGTGCCTGGGCACGGCTGGCGGCATCATCCGGCGGTGCGGATGTGGGCCGGCTACGAGGAAGCACTCACCCGGTACGGCCTGACGATGTGTGCGCGCTGGACCGAGGGCGGGCGCGCCGACACCTGTGCGGCCAAACTGGTGGCCGACCTCGCCCGCACCCGGGGCCACGCGAAGGTACGCGGGCAGCGGGAACTGGCCGAAGCGGGGGAACTGCCGCCGTGGTTGGGCGATCCCGAGTTGCACCGAAGTCACCGTTCCGCGCTGCTGCGCAAGGATCCGGACCACTACGGCGGGCTGTTCGACGATGTCCCGCCCGACCTGCCGTACGTCTGGCCGCCGTCGGATCGGGCGGGGCCGGGAGAGGTCGCGCCGAACCGCGACCGGCCGCCGTCGCCGCCCCGGTCGGCTCCCCGGCGGCGCAGCCGGTAGCGCCGCTCGGCGTAGGCCAGGTCGTCACGCCACAGCCTGCTCGCCGCGCGTCGCATCGCGGGTCGCAGCAGCGGCGCGAGCCTGCGTGCCACGGCGAACCCGGGTCGGGGCGAACTCGCCACGGTGGCCTCCAGCACGGCGGTGCGGGGCAACCCGTCCGGCCCGATACCCACCGGTGTCGCGTGGGTCTCCACCACGCTGCCCTCACCTTCGCCCGCCACGATGCGCATCACCACGGTGCGCGGCTCGGGGCAGCTGAACTCGGCACGCACGGCCACGCCCAAGCGGGGGCCGACACGGAAGGTGACGTCCACGAGGAACCTGTCGTCCCCGTCGGCGGCAGTGGCCCCCGGCGCGCGCACCACGCTCAACCGCGTGAACGAGTACGGGTGGAACCAGGCGCCGTGCCACGGGTCCAGCCGGTTGGCGACCACGTCGAACGGCTCGCACACCCCCTCCAGCCGGGTGACGGCCGACAGCGCCCCTGCAGCGGCGGGACGCTGCGGCAGCACCGGTTTCGGTGTCGGCGACTCGCCTCCCTCGGCGTCCAGCCGCACCCACGACAGCACCCCGTCGTCGTAGGCGGGCAACGGCCGCCAGCCGGGTCTGCCGTCCGGCGGGAGGGCCAGACCGTGCCAGCGGCACACCACCTCCCCGCACACCACGCGACCCTCGGCCAGCGGCGCACCCAGGTGCGGGCAGGCACCGGGACCGACCACCACAGCGCCGTCCTCGTCGCGCCAGGCCACCAGTTCCCGGCCCGCCACCGTGGTGCCGAACGGGCGGTCGCGCCGGACGAGTCGGCTGTCGGCGAAGGCGAACCAGTTGCCGGACGGCCGCGCGCCCGCGCGCCGTGCCGCCGCATCGATCAGCGCGGGACTGGCCTGGTGCACCGTCGGTTCCTGAGTGGACCACGGCGTCCGCGGCAGCGGTTGCACCGGCCAGTGCCGCGGCCAGCGCCCAGTTCGCGATCCGCCGTCAGCCACACTCACCTCCAGGGTCGCGATTGTTTAGCCGCAGGCGGGCGCCGCTAAACACCGCCGACACCCGTCTCGTGACCGCCCGCGACACCCGGGTACCGTCGGCGATCATGCGGCAGATGTCCAAAACGGAGTGGTGGTCGTTCGCGAGCGAGGGCACCAGGACGGGCAAGCTGGCTGTGGTCCGCCCGGACGGCTCACCCCACGTCACCCCGATCTGGTTCGTGCTCGCCTGCGGGGCCGGCGGGGCCGACGAGTTCGTGTTCAACACCGGCGCGACCTCGGTCAAGGGCAGGTCGCTGCTCGCCGATCCCAGGGTGTCGATGGCGGTGGACGACCAGCGGCCGCCGTACTCCTACGTGCACTTCACCGGCGAGGCCCGCATCAGCGAGGACCTGGAGGAGATGCTGCACTGGGCCACCGTCATCGGCGGGCGGTACATGGGCGCCGAGCAGGCCGAGGCGTTCGGCAAGCGCAACGCGGTGCCTGGCGAGTACCTGGTGCGGGTGCGGATCACCAACGTGGTCGCCCACGCCGACCTCGCCGACTGACGGTCCCGCGAGGTCATCCCGTGCGCGCGGCGGCGGGCCGCACCGTCGACAGCGGCGGCCGCTGCCGCACGGTTAGGTCGGTGACGAGGAGTTCGCGATCGACGCCGTGGCCGTGGCCGCTGCCGCCCCTGCGGAACTGGGCGAGCAGCGGTGACGGCGGCTCGGCCGACAGCAGCCGCCCGTAGCCGTCCAGCCGGTCCATGATCGTCAGCATGATCTGGCCCGCCATCCTGCCCAGCGCCTGCGTGCTCTGGTGCCGGTGGGTCCGGATACCCAGGTCCACCTGTGCGAGCGCGTCGAGGCCACGGCACTCGAGCAGGTCGATCAGATGGGCGACCTCGACCCCGTAGTGCGCGACGAACGGGATGGCCTCCAGCACCTCCCGCCTGCCCGCGTACTCGCCCGCCAGCGGCTGTACGAACCCGGCCAGCTGCGGCCAGTACATGTTCAGCAGCGGCCTGGCGACCAGTTCGGTGACCCGGCCACCGCCGTCGGCGTCGGCGCGACCCTCGGCGACGAGCGGACGGTGGTAGAAACCTTTCACGTAGTCCACGTCGGCGTCGGTCAGCAGCGGGCCGAGCAGGCCGGTGACGTAGTCGGCGGTGAAGTCGAACAGGTCGCCGTCGACGAACACCACCAGGTCGCCGGTGGTGGCGGCGAGCCCCTTCCACAGCGCCTCCCCCTTGCCGGTCAGGCCGGGCAGTGGGGCCAGCACGGAGTCCTGCGCGACGACGGTGGCGCCCGCCCCGGCCGCCACGGCCGCCGTCGCGTCACGGGAGCGGGAGTCGACCACAACCACCTCGTCCACCAGCGCGTGGCGCTGCACCAGCGACGCGCGGATGGTGCGCACGATCTCGCCGACCGTGGCCTCCTCGTCGCGGGCCGGGATCACCACACTGACCGTGCGCGCGCCCTTGGCGGCGACCAGTTCGGCGGCCGTCCAGTCGTCGGCGCGCCAGGAGCGGCGCCGCAGCCAGCTTCGTACCCGCGCGGCCACGGCGACTTCGGTGAGTTCGGCAACTCCGGCGGTTTCGGCGAGTTCGGCGAGTTCGGCGAGTTCGGCACTGTCGGTGGTGCCCACCATGTCGTTGCCCGTCGTGTGCACGAGCGGCCCCCTTTCGTCGGTACGGCCAGTGCCACGAGGGTTGGCCGTACACGTTTCGGGCCGCCGCGCGGGCGTGCAACCGCTGCGTTACGGCTGCCGCGGCGAGCAGGGCGCGGGTTTAGCCGGGCGTTCACACCTCGCCGGTCAGGCGCCTTCCTCGAGCATCTCCGGGGTCACGGCCGACTCGGTGTCGGGCACCCCGAGCTCCTGTGCGCGCTTGTCGGCCATCGCCAGCAGCCGCCTGATCCGGCCCGCCACGGCGTCCTTGGTCATCGGCGGGTCGGAAAGCTGACCGAGTTCCTCCAGCGAGGCCTGCCGGTTGGTCAGCCGCAGCTTGCCCGCCGCGAGCAGGTGGTCGGGCGCGGTGTCGCCGAGGATGTCCATCGCGCGCTCCACCCTGGCGGCCGCGGCGACGGCGGCGCGCGCGGAGCGGCGCAGGTTGGCGTCGTCGAAGTTCGCCAGCCGGTTGGCCGTGGCCCGCACCTCGCGCCGCATCCGGCGTTCCTCCCATGCCAGCACGGTCTCGTGCGCCCCCAGTCGGGTCAGCAGCGCACCGATGGCGTCGCCGTCGCGCACCACGACCCGGTCGGCGCCGCGCACCTCCCTGGACTTGGCCTGGATACCGAGCCTGCGAGCGGCGCCGACGAGCGCCAGCGCCGCCTCGGGGCCGGGGCAGGTGACCTCCAGCGCCGAGGACCGGCCCGGTTCGGTCAGCGAGCCGTGCGCGAGGAACGCGCCCCGCCACGCGGCCTCCGCGTCGCCGAGGCCACCGGACACCACGGCCGCGGGCAGCCCACGCACGGGCCTGCCGCGCTGGTCGATCAACCCGGTCTGCCTCGCCAGGCCGTCACCGTCCTTGACCACCCGAACGACGTACCTGGTTCCCTTGCGCAGCCCGCCCGCGGTGATCACGTGCACGTCGGAGTGGTAGCCGTACAGCTCGTGGATCTCCTTGCGCAGCCTGCGCGCCACCGAGCCGGTGTCGAGCTCGGCCTCGACCACGACCCTGCCTCCGACGATGTGCAGACCCCCCGCGAACCGCAGCATCGCCGAAACCTCCGACCGCCTCGGACTGAGCTTGGTGATCTCCAGCCTGCTCAGCTCGTCCTTGACCGCGGCGGTCATCGCCATGTCAGCCCCTCCCTCTCGCTCTCGGTCAGGCCAAGAGCCTCTCGCACACAACCAGCAAGGGCATCCGGATCGTGCCTGTCGGCCACGCCCGAGGCAGCCACGGTAGCCAGATGCGCGCGCCCGCCCAGCGCGGCGGCCGCGCGCCGCAGCCGCGCCGGAGTGGGCACGGAGTCACGGTCGGCGATCACCGCGTCCACCTTGAGCCGGGGAGCGTGCTGGAAGAGTACGTCGAGGTGCCGTTCGGGTGAGAACCCAGCCGTCTCACCCGGCTGTGGGACAAGGTTGAGGATGACGACCTTGGTCGCACTGGTACGCACCAGCGCGTCGTGCAACTCCGGAACCAGCAGATGCGGCAGCACACTGGTGAACCACGAACCGGGACCGAGGAACACCGTGTCAGCCGACAACACGGCGTCGACGGCCTCGGCGCAGGCGGCGGGCGGCTGCCCGGGCCTGCCCGGGTTGCGCAGCGTGATGCGATGCACCTGGCCCGGCGTGCTCGCCACGGCCACCTGACCCCGGATGAGGCTCACCTCGCCGTTCTCCAGGCCGGTGACCTCGGCCTCGATCTCCAACGGCTCCACCGACATCGGCAGCACTCGCCCCTCGATGCCGAGCAGCCTGCCCGCCTCGTCCAGCCCGGTGACCGGATCACCCAGCACCTCGAACAACCCGGCAAGCAGTAGGTTGCCCACCGCATGCCCGTTCAGCGCGCCGGTGCCGCCGAAGCGGTAGCGAAACACCTGCGCCCACAGGGTTTCGCCGTTGTTGTCGGCGAGCGCGTCGAGCGCCTGGCGAAGGTCGCCGGGCGGCAGCAGGCCGAGCTCGCGGCGCAGCCTGCCGGAGGAGCCCCCGTCGTCGGCGACGGTGACGACCGCGGTGATGTCGCGGGTCAGCCTGCGCAGCGCCGCCAGCGTCGCGTGCAGCCCGTGACCACCGCCGAGTGCGACGGCACGCATCCTCGTGTTCACTCCCTGCCCAGGTCCCTGTGCACCACCTTCACCGCCATGCCGTCCTCTTTGGATAACCGTTTGGCGAGTTCCTCGGAGATCGCCACGCTGCGGTGCTTGCCTCCGGTGCAGCCGACCGCGAGCGTGAGGTAGCGCTTGCCCTCTCGTTTGTAACCCGCGCCGATGAGCCGCAGCAGCTCGTGGTAGCGCTCGAGGAAGTCCTCGGCACCCTCCTGCCCCAGCACGTAGTTGCGGACGTCGCCGTCGAGGCCGGTGTGGTCGCGCAGCTCCGGAATCCAGAACGGGTTCGGCAGGAACCGCACGTCCATCACCAGATCGGAGTCCATCGGCAGGCCGTACTTGTACCCGAACGACAGCACCGTGACCCTCGTCTGGGTGCTGGTTTCGGAGCCGAACGCGTCCTCGATCTTGGCACGCAGTTCGTGCACCGACAGCGCGGAGGTGTCGAGCACCAGATCGGCCTCCTCCCGCAGCGGCGCCAGCAGCGCCCGCTCGGCGGCGATACCGTCGGCCAGCCGACCGTCGCCCTGCATCGGGTGGCCCCTGCGCACCTGGTCGAAACGGCGGATGAGTACCGCGTCGGTGGCCTCGAGGAACAACACCCTCGGCTTGTAGCCGCGCGTGTCGAGATCCTTGATGACCGAGGCCAGGTCGTCGGTGAAGGCACGCGAACGTACGTCCATCACCACGGCCACCTTGGTGATCGCCCCACTGGCCTGCGCGCCGAGTTCCACCATCGTGGAAATCAGTTCCGGCGGCAGGTTGTCCACCACGAACCAGCCGAGGTCCTCCAGGCACTTCGCGGCCGTGCTGCGGCCCGCGCCGGAAAGCCCGGTCACCACCGCGACCTCCATGCCGGAGGCCCTGGCGTCTTCGTCGGTCACGTCTGCGACTCCCCTTCCGTCTCGGTGCCTTCCCCTGCGAGCGCGGCATGCACGGCCTGTGCCGTGCGCGTGCCGAACCCAGGCACCTGGGCGATCTCGTCCACACTCGCCTGCTTCAGCTTCTTCACCGAGCCGAAGTGCTTGACGAGCGCCGTCTTGCGTGCCTGCCCGAGGCCGGGTATTCCGTCCAGCACCGACGTCCGCATTCGCCTTGACCGCTTCTGGCGGTGGTAGCGGATCGCGAAGCGGTGTGCCTCGTCGCGTACCCGCTGCAGAAGGTACAGCGCGTCCGACGCCCTCGGCAGGATGGCCGCCTCGGGCTCACCCGGCAGCCACACCTCCTCCAGCCGCTTGGCCAGCCCCACCACGGCCACGTCGGTGATGCCGAGTTCGGCCAGCACGTCGGCGGCCGCGGTGGCCTGCGGGCCCGCGCCGTCGACGACGAGCAGGTTCGGCGGGTAGGCGAACTTGCGTGGCCTGCCGGTCTCCGCGTCGATACCGGGCGCGCCTTCCCTTTCCCTGGCGCCCTCGGTGTGCCCGGTGCTCCCTGTGTTTTCGGTGTGCCCGGTGTTTTCGGCCAGGTAGCGGGCGAACCTGCGGCGCACCACCTCGGCGATCGCGGCCACATCCCCCTCGGTGGCCGCCTCCCGCAGCGCGAAGCGGCGATACTCGGACTTGCGCGCAACCCCGTCCTCGAACACGACCAGCGAGGCGACCACGTCGCTGCCGGAGATGTGGCTGATGTCCACGCACTCGATGCGCAGTGGCGCGCTGTCCAGGCCCAGGTACTCCTGCAACTGGGCCAGCGCGGCGGAGCGGGCGGTCAGGTCACCCGCCCTGCGCAGCTTGTGCTGCGCGAAGGCCTCCTCCGCGTTGCGGGCCACGGTGTCGGCCAGCGCCCGCTTGTCGCCGCGCTGCGGCACCCGCAGCCGCACCCGCGAGCCGCGCAGGCCGGAAAGCCACTCCGACAGCGCGTCGGCGTCGGGCGGCAGGCTCGGCACCAGCACCTCCCGCGGCACCGGGGAGCCACCGTCGGGTGCCTGTTCGGCCAGTTCGGTCTGCTCGGCGTAGAACTGCGAGAGGAACTGCTCCACCAGCGCGGGCACGTCCATCTCCTCGACCTTGTCGATCACCCAGCCCCGCTGGCCGCGGACACGGCCGCCCCTGACGTGGAAGACCTGCACCGCGGCCTCCAACTCGTCGTGGGCGAAGGCGATGACGTCGGCGTCGGTGCCGTCGCCGAGCACCACAGCCTGCTTCTCCATCGCCCTGCGCAGCGCGCCGAGGTCGTCGCGCAGCCGGGCGGCACGCTCGAACTCCAGCGACTCGGCCGCCTGCGCCATCTCCCGTTCCAGCCTGCGGATCATCACCTCGGTGCGGCCTGCGAGGAAGTCGCAGAAGTCCTCGACGATCTCGCGGTGGCGCTGCGCGGAGACGTTGCCGACGCAGGGCGCCGAGCACTTGTCGATGTAGCCGAGCAGGCAGGGCCTGCCGATCTGGCCGTGCCTGCGGAACACGCCGGTGGAGCAGGTGCGGGCGGGAAACACCCGCAGCAGCAGGTCCAGCGTCTCGCGGATCGCCCACGCGTGGGCGTAGGGGCCGAAGTAGCGCACGCCCTTCTTGCGCGGACCGCGGTAGACGTGCAGCCGCGGGAACTCCTCGTGCAGCGTGACGGCGAGCACGGGGTAGGTCTTGTCGTCGCGGTAGCGGACGTTGAACCGGGGATCGAACTCCTTGATCCAGTTGTACTCCAGCTGGAGCGCCTCGACCTCGGTGGACACCACCGTCCACTCCACGCCCGCCGCCGTGGTGACCATCTGCCGGGTCCTGGGGTGCAGCCCCGCCAGATCGGCGAAGTAGGAGTTCAGCCTGCTTCGCAGGCTCTTGGCCTTGCCGACGTAGATGACCCGATGCCCGGCGTCGCGGAACTTGTAGACACCGGGGGCGTCGGGAATGCTGCCGGGCGAGGGCCGGTAGGTCGACGGGTCAGCCACGCTCCCAGCCTATGGCGGCCGCCCGACATCGCGGGAAGTGCCTCCGCGCGGCACGCGCCGGTGCCCGCACGCGGCAGCGCTGCCGAGGCCGCGCTGCTCAGTCCGGCAGTGCGAGCAGGTCGGTGACCACCTCGTCGACTCGCTCGGCCGTCACGTGCGGTGGTTCCGCGATCGCGGGAAGGCCGCCTTCCAATCGGGTGGCGAAGCCCGTGAGCAGGCCTGCCCGTGCCGCGCCGCTGGTGTCCCACGAGTGCACGGCAACGAGCGCGGTGGCCTCGGGCCGGGTCCCGGTTCGCTCGCACGCCCAGTGGTAGGCGCGGGCCGGTGGCTTGAACATGCCGATCTCGCGCGTCGACAGCACCCGCACCACCCGGTCGCCGCGGCCCTCCCTTTCCAGTGCCTGTTCCAGCACGGCGGCGGAACCGTGGGTGAAGCCGTAGGCCGGGACACCGGCTTCGGCGAGCAGGTCCAGCGCGCGGCGACCGTCCGGTTGCAGCGGCAGCTGCGTGAAGCCGTCCAGCACGTACTCGATCTGCCCCGCGCTCAGCGTGTGCCCGGAGGTGAGCGCGAGCTGCGCGGCGGCCAGTTCCCGAAACGGCGGCGCCTCTCCCGACAGTGTGTACGCCATCCCGTCCCGCAGCGTCCTGGCGAAGAACAGCTCGAGTTCGTGCCCCGGTCTGCCCACCTCGACGAGGCGCTCACGCAGCGGTTCCAACCGCACCGTCGTCTCGAGTACGTCGAACAGGACGGCTCGCGGCTTCCTCGCTTTCGCGCGCGTCATGGCCACAAGGGTACGCACGACAGCCGTGCCGTATAGGACGTTATACACAGCGCGTGTGGGATTCTCGGCGCATGCGGATCGCCACCTGGAACGTCAACTCCGTCACCGCGCGGCTGCCCCGGCTGCTGTCGTGGTTGTCCTCGGCCGAGCCCGACGTGGTGTGCCTGCAGGAACTGAAGTGCGACGAGGCGGCGTTTCCCAGCCGGGAGGTCGGCGAACTGGGCTACGACGTCGCCTGCAACGGCGGCGGCCGGTGGAACGGCGTCGCGGTGCTCTCCCGCGTCGGCCTCGGCGACATCACCACCGGCCTGGCCGACGAACCCGGCTTCGAGGGCGAGACCCAGCGCAGGGCCATCGGCGTCACCTGCGCGGGTGTCCGGCTGTGGTCGGTGTACGTGCCCAACGGCCGCGAGGTGGGCCACCCGCACTACACCTACAAACTGCGCTGGCTGGAGGCACTGCACGCGACGGTGCTCGCCGAGCGCGACCCCGGCAGGCCTTTCGCGGTCCTCGGCGACTTCAACATCGCACCGACCGACGACGACGTCTGGGACATCACCGCCTTCGCCGGCTCCACGCACGTCACCGATCCCGAACGCAAGGCGCTCACCATGCTGGCCGAGGCGGGGCTCACCGACCTCGTGCCGCGCGCGCTCAAGTACGAACGCCCCTACACCTACTGGGACTACCGGCAACTGGCGTTTCCGAAGAACCGCGGCATGCGCATCGACCTCGTCTACGCCAACGCGGCGTTCGCGGACGCCGTCACCGACGCCTACGTCGACCGTGAGGCGCGCAAGGGCAAGGGCGCCTCCGACCACGCGCCCGTGGTGGTGGACCTCGACATCTCAGCGCGCTAGCGGTTCACCCGCGTTGCACGGGTCGCTCGTCACCGCGGACCTGAGCAGTTCCAGCGCCCGCACCGTCGCCGGATGCCCGGCGACGGCATCCCTGACCGCCACGCACACCCTCCGCACCACAGCCGGCTCTACCACCGGCCTGGCGACCAGCCCCTCAGGCAGCCGACCGATGCCCAGCCCCGGAACGACCGTGATCCCGATGCCGGTGCCGGCGAAGGTGATGGCCGTGCGGTAATCGTGCGTCTCCACGGTGAACCGGGGACAGAACCCCGCCTCGGCGCACGCGGACAGCAACACCTGGCGGCACGGTCCGTCCTGGGGTTCGTTGTCGATCCAGCCACGCTCGGCCAGCGCCGCCAGCGGCACCCGCGCCATCCCGGCCAGCGGGTCGGCTTCGGGGACGACGACGAAGTACGGGTCCTGCGCGAGCACGCACGCCCGGGACGGGTCGGCGGGCCGCCCCGGGCTTTCGATGAACAGCGCGAGGTCGGCGTCGGCCCGCTCCGGATCGGCCGGCTCGGCAAGGCGAAGATCGATTCGCAACCGCGGGAACTCCGCGAGCAGTGTGGCGACCACAGGGGGAAGCCAGGTGGCCCCCGCCGAAGCGGGATAACCGATGGAGAGGCTGCCGGTCCTGCCGTCGCGCAGATCCCTGACCAACCCCTCCACCCGGCTCATCGCCTGGAACAGCGGTTCGGCCTCGGCGGCGAGTACCCGCGCGGCCGCCGTCGGTTCGATCCCCCTGCCCGCCCGCTCCACCAGCCGCAGTCCCGTCTCCCGCTGCAGCGACGTCAACTGCTGGCTCACCGCGGAAGGCGTGTAGTCCAAGACGGCGGCGGCCGCGCGGATCGATCCCTTCGCGACGACGGTGCGCAACACGTGCAAGCGGGGAACGTCGAGCATCCGCCAAATGTACAGCAGCGCTTAACGGATATGGAGAAATATTCGCTTGTCCTGACCTGTCGTGGCTGGTGAGGATGGCGGCATGACCCGATCGCTGCCCGTTTCCGACCCGGATCCCGTGGTCTCGCCGAACGAACGACGCAAAGCCGCCGTGGCCGCCACCGTCACCGTGGTGCTGTGGGCGTCCGCGTTCGTCGCCATCCGGGGGATCGGGCACGCGTTCTCCCCCGCGCCGCTGGCGCTGCTCCGGCTGGCCGTCGCGACGGCCGCGCTCGCCGTGCTGGTACCGCTCAGCTACCGGCGACTGCCCCGGCTGCCCACCTCGTGGCGTTCCCTCGTGCTGGTCGCCGCCTACGGGGTGCTGTGGCTGGCCGGTTACACGGTGGCCCTCAACGCCGCCGAGCAGCACCTTGACGCGGGCACCGCCGCGTTACTGGTCAACCTCGCGCCGCTGCTGATCGCCTTCGGTGCCGGAATGCTGCTCGGAGAGAGCCGCCCGCGCACGCTCGTCGTCGGCTCCCTCGTCGCGCTCGCCGGAATCGCCGTGATCAGCATGGACTCCGGCGGCGGGGGCGACTGGCTCGGCGTGGGGCTGTGCCTGCTGGCCGCGCTGCTGTACGCCGCGGGCGTGCTGATCCAGAAAGTGGCGCTGCGCAGCGTGGACGGTGCCGCCGTGACCTTGCTGGGCTGCGCGCTCGGCACCGCCGCGTTGCTGCCGTGGACCCCGCAACTCGTCGGTGAACTGGCCACGGCCTCACCCGGCGCGCTCGCGGGCGGCATCTACCTCGGGCTGTTCCCCACCGCCATCGGCTTCAGTACCTGGGCATACGCCCTGCGCCGCACCGATGCGGGAAAGATGAGCGCCACAACCTACGCCGTGCCCGCCGTTTCGGTGCTGCTGTCGTGGCTGCTGCTCAGCGAGGTCCCCACCGGCTACGGGCTCGCGGGCGGCGCGCTGTGCCTGGCGGGCGTCGCCATCGCCAGGCGGCGAACGCGCTGATCCCCCGTGGCGCGCGGCTACTCCCCGCGTGCCTGCCGGTGGAGTTTGCGCAGCGCACGCACGGCCTCCACCGCGCGTTCCCTGTCGACGGCCTGGACGGCCAGCACCGAGTGGTACTCGAAGTCGGGCAACTCCAGCCGCGCGAACGAGGCACCGTCGGGGAAGCTCACCGAAAGCACCTCGTTCCAGGAGAAGTACTTGGTGGTCAGCACGTTGCGCACCTCGATGCCGTCGGCGTCGGCACGGGCACGCGGCAACGCGAACACCAGCGAGGCCGCCGCCAGCACCACGCCGACACCGATCATCGCCACCTGATCGCTGACGTGGAAGATCACTCCGGTGTCGGAGGTGCGCAGCAGCACGCCGACCGTCACGAACACCGCCAGCAGCACCACGGCGACGAACACCGCCATCCACACCACGCGCCGTGGCCGCAGCACGATGCCCCCGCCCGGCTCCGCCCGCCTGCCGGTCACCTTGCCCATCCAGAAACCCCTTGAAAGCCCATTCGAACAGCCCGTCCGAAGTTCACCGAACCCTCACACGAAGCCCTGTTCCTGCCACGGCTCGCGCAGCCCGCGCAACACGTTCGCGGTGGTCAGCGCGGCCACGGTGGCCTCACGGCCCTTGTCCTCCCTCGATGAGGGCAGCCCCGCACGGTCCACCGCCTGCTCCTCGGTGTCGCAGGTCAGCACGCCGTTGCCCACCGGCGTGCTCTCGTCGAGCGCCACCCGCGTCAGCCCCGCGGTCACGGCGTCGCACACGTACTCGAAGTGGGGCGTGCCACCGCGGATCACCACGCCCAGCGCCACGACCGCGTCGTGGCCACGGGCCAGCGCCTGTGCCACCACCGGCAGTTCCACGGCGCCCGCGACCCGCAACACCGTCGGCTTCTCGGCCAACCTCACCTCACCGGCCGTGCGCAGCGCGGACTCCAGGAGGCTGTCGGTGATCCTCGGGTGCCACCTGGTCGCCACGATCGCCAATCGCAGGTCGGCGCATTCCCGCAACTCCAGGCCCGCCTCGGGCCGCCCTTCACCGCTCATGCCTTACCCCGCCGTCTCGCAGCTCACCGACCTCGGCGCCCACGTCGTCGAGGTGCTCCAACTGCGAAAGATCGTGCCCCATGCGGTCGCGCTTGGTGCGCAGATACCGCAGGTTCTCCGGATTGGGTGAGATCGGCAGCGGCACCCGCCCCGTCACGCGCAGCCCGTAGCCCTCCAGCCCGACCCGCTTGGCGGGGTTGTTGGTCAGCAGCCGCATCGACCGCACGCCGAGGTCGGCCAGGATCTGCGCCCCGGTGCCGTAGTCGCGCGCGTCCGCGGGCACGCCGAGCGCGAGGTTGGCGTCCACGGTGTCGGCACCCGCGTCCTGCAACTGGTAGGCCTGCAGCTTGTGCAGCAGCCCGATCCCTCGGCCCTCGTGGCCTCGGATGTAGAGCACGACACCCCTGCCGTCCCGTGCCACCGCGGCCAGCGCGGCCTGTAACTGCGGCCCGCAGTCGCAGCGCAGCGATCCGAACACGTCACCGGTGAGGCATTCGGAGTGGACCCGCACCAGGATGTCCTCGCCGTCGCCGATGTCACCGTAGACGAAGGCGATGTGCTCGATGCCGTCGAGCAGGCTGTCGTAGCCGATCGCGCGAAACGTACCCGCGGCGAGCGGGACACGTGCCTCGGCCACGCGCTCGACCTGCTTCTCCTTGCGTTTGCGGTAGGCGATCAGGTCGGCGATCGTGATCAACCGCAGGTCGTGGTCGGCGGCGAACACCTCGAGTTCGTCGCGCAGCGCCATGTCGCCCTCGTTCTTCTGCGACACGATCTCGCACAGCACTCCGGCGGGCGCGAGCCCGGCCATGCGGGCCAGGTCCACGGCGGCCTCGGTGTGGCCGGGCCTGCGCAGTACCCCGCCCTCCTTGGCCCGCAGCGGCACCACGTGTCCCGGCCTGCGGAAGTCCGACGGCCGCGCGGCGGAGTCGGCCAGCAACCGGATGGTGTGGCTGCGGTCGGCCGCGGAGATGCCGGTGCCGACACCCTCGGCCGCGTCCACGGTCACGGTGTAGGCCGTGCCGCGCCGGTCCTGGTTGGTGTGGTACATCGGCGGCAGGTCCAGCCGGTCGCAGTCGTCCTCGGTGAGCGGGACGCAGATGTAGCCGGAGGTGTAGCGCACCATGAAAGCCACCAGCTCCGGGGTGGCCTTCTCCGCCGCGAAGATCAGGTCGCCCTCGTTCTCCCTGTCCTCGTCGTCCACGACGATCACCGGGCGGCCGTTGGCGATGTCCTCGATGGCCTGCTCGATCAGACCGATGTCCACAGCGGGGGGCTCAGTCATGGTCACGCGTCCTCCTTGCCCACACCATTGTCCACCGAGGCACCCCGAAGGTGGACGCCGGCCAGTTTCTCGACGTACTTGGCCAGCACATCGACCTCGAGATTGACCCGGTCGCCCGGTTCGGCACGACCCAGCGTGGTCAGCCGCAGCGTGGTGGGGATCAGCGCCACCGTGAACTCCTCCGCCGTCACCCCCGCCACGGTCAGCGAGATGCCGTCCACGGCGATGGAGCCCTTCTCCACGATGTAGCGCCCCAGCTCGGGCGGGAACGCGAAGTGGGTGAGCCCTTCCGGTTCCCGGGAAAGGAACACCGCGGTGCCGTCGACATGGCCCTGCATGACGTGCCCGCCGAACCGGCCGTCGGCGGGCATCGCCCGCTCCAGGTTCACCAGCCTGCCCGGTTCGACCTTGTCCAGGCTGGTGCGCCGCAGCGTCTCGGCCACCACGTCCACGGTGAAGTCGCCGCCGGAGACGTCGACCACGGTCAGGCACACGCCGTTCACGGCGATGGAGTCGCCATGGTGGGCGTCGCCGGCCACCACCGGCCCGCGCACGGTGAGGCGGGTGGCGTCACCTCGCCGCTCGACGCCGACGACCTCGCCGAGCTCCTCAACAATGCCGGTGAACACTAGCCGCCTCCTTGCCCCGTGGCCGGGACCGCCGAGATCCGCACATCCCTACCAGTCATGGTGACCCCTTCGACCCGCCATTGGTGCGCTTCGGTGATCGTCGACACGCCCGAGGGTCCGAGCGCGACCGGCCCCTGCCCGAGCAGGATCGGCGCGACGTAGGCCACGATCCGGTCCACCGCGCCTGCCCGCACGAAGGCGCCCGCCAGCGTGGGACCGCCCTCCAGCAGCACGTCCACCACGTCGCGTTCGGCGAGCAGGGCGAGCACCTGCCGGGGGTCGCGGGTGCGTGCCCGCAGCGTCGGCGCCGCATCGTCGAGCACCCTGGCTGAGTCGCCGATCTCCCCCGTGCCCACCACCACTCGCAACGGCCGTCGGGAGGCGAGTTCGCCCTCGGATGTGCGGACGGTCAGCCACGGGTCGTCCGCGCGCACGGTGCCGGTGCCCACCACGATCGCGTCGGCCGCGGCACGCATGGCGTGCACCTCGGCGCGCGACCGCGGGCCGGAGATCCATCTGCTGGTGCGGTCGGCCGCGGCGACGCGGCCGTCGAGGCTCGCCGCGTACTTCCAGGTCACGTGCGGGCGGCCGGTGCGGGTGACGTGCAGCCACGCCCGAAGCGGGCCACCGCTGACCTGATCGGCGAGCAACCCCTCGGCCACGTCCACGCCGGACGAGCGCAGCACCTCGCCGCCGCCCGCGCCCAGCGGGTGCGGGTCGGCCACGGCGAAGCGCACGGCCGCGATCCCGGCACGGACCAGCGCGTCCGCGCACGGCGGGGTGCGGCCGTGGTGCGCGCACGGCTCGAGGGTGACGACGGCGGTGCCGCCGCGAGCGCGGTCACCGGCCTGCCGCAGCGCCATCACCTCCGCGTGCGGCCCCCCGGGCGGCTGGGTGGCGCCCTCGCCGACCTGCCTGCCCGCCGCGTCGAGGATCACCGCGCCCACGGGCGGGTTGGGGCTGGTGGTGCCGCGCACCGACTCGCCGAGGGCCAGCGCGCGGGCCATGGCCCGCGCCACCGCGTCCGAGGTCGGGTCGGTGTCGGGCTCGCCCGGTGCCGGGCTCACCGCCGTGCTGCCCGCCTCGCCTGTGCTCGCAGCGCCGCTACGGCCTCGGCGGGGTCCTGCGCGCCGTACACGGCCGAGCCCGCGACGAAGCAGTCGACTCCGGCCTCGGCGGCCTGTTCGATGGTGTCGGCGTTGATGCCGCCGTCGATCTCCACGAGCACCTTCAGGTGCCCGGTGTCGACGAGGCGGCGGGCGGTGCGGACCTTGTCCAGCACCTCGGGGATGAACGACTGGCCGCCGAAACCGGGCTCCACCGACATCACCAGCAGCGTGTCGTAGTGCTTCAGCGTGTCGAGATGGTCTTCCAGCGGGGTGTCCGGCTTCACCGAAAGGCCCGCCTTGGCCCCCGCGGCGTGCAGGTTCTTCGCGATCATCACCGGGTCGTGCGCCGCCTCCACGTGCACGGTGACGTTGTAGGCACCCGCCTCCGCGTAGCCGGGCGCCCAGCGGTCGGGGTCCTCGATCATCAGGTGGCAGTCCAGCGGGAGGTCGGTGACCCGCAACAGCGAGGTCACCACCGGCAGGCCCAGCGTGAGGTTGGGCACGAAGTGGCCGTCCATCACGTCGACGTGCACCCAGTCGGCGCGCGCGTCGCCGTGGCCTTCGACGGCGTGGATCTGTTCACCGAGCCGGGCGAAGTCGGCGGAGAGGATGCTGGGTGCGATCAGAGGTTGTTGCTGGGCCACGCCGCGAGTGTACGAGGGTCCGCACGCCCCCCACGCGCGCGGTGGCGGACCGGAATCCGGACGGCTTCGGACAGCAGACTCACTCCAGCAGGTCCAGCAGCTCCGTCCACGACCGTCCCGGCAGCAGCCGGTGGCTGCGCACCCCGGCGGCGCGCAGCGTGTCGAGGTGGCCCTGCCAGGCAGGGTGGGCGAACCGGCCGTCCCGCACCTGGTAGCCCACCACGATATCGACGCCCGGCTCGCCCAGCGCGTCGCCGAGCACGGTGGTCGCCTGGTTGTCTGCGATGCCGAGCGCGAGCTTGGCCACGGAGTTCGCGCTCGCGGGGGCGAACAGGAACGTCGCCGGGTCCGGATGCGGGCGCGGCTGCCCCGGTAGCCGGGCTGCGTGGCGAACCTCCAACTCGGTCAGCGACCGCAGCCGGTCCAGCTCGCCCGTTTCGGCCAGCCAGCGCGCCGCGGTCGGGGTCAGCGTGACGGCCAGCCGCCACCCTCGCCGCACGGCGGGCTCGGCGAGTTCGGCGCACAACCGGGTCTGCACACCGCCGCAGGAGGCGGCCACCAGGCCGAGCACCCCGGGCACCGCCGTCACAGCTTGCGCAGCATCGCGCAGAACATGGCGTCGGTGCCGTGCCGGTGAGGCCACAACTGCACGTACGGGCCGTCCCCCAGGTGCGGCACGCCGGGGAAGAACTCGCGCGCGTCGACCACTTCCACCGCGCCGTCGCTCTTGCGCAGGGCGTCGGAAACCACGCCCTCGGTCTCGGCGAGGTGCGGAGTGCACACCACGTAGGTGACCACACCACCCGTTCGTAACAGGCTGATCGCCGAGCCGAGCAGTTCGCCCTGCAACCTGGTCAGGTCGGGGATGTCGGAGGGTTCCTTGCGCCAGCGCGCCTCCGGTCGCCTGCGCAGCGACCCCAGACCGCTGCACGGCGCGTCCAGCAGCACACGGTCGTAGCCGCCCGCCAGCCCGGGATCGCGGCCGTCGGTGACGTGCACGGTCACGGGCAGGCCCTCGGTGACCCGCCGCACCAGCCGCGCCCGGTGCGGTGCCTTCTCCACCGCGTCGAGTTCGGCTCCCGACAGCGCGGCCAACGCACCCAGCAACACCGCCTTGCCTCCCGGACCGGCGGCCAGGTCCAGCCACCTGCTGTCCCCTTCGCCGCTGAGGTCGACCTCGGTGGCGGCGACGGCGACGAGTTGGCTGCCCTCGTCCTGCACCGTGGCAAGGCCCTGCCGGATCGCCTCCGACTCGGTCAGGTCACCGGTGCCCGCGGGCAGGTGCACCCCGTACGGCGAGTACGGCGCCACCTCGCCCGCCGTGACGGCGGCCAGTTCCTCGGCGCTGATCTCCCCCGGCCTGGCCAGCAGGTGCACGGTCGGCCTGGCGTCGTCGGCGCGCAGCGCGGCCTCCAGTTCGGCGCCCTTGTCCCCCAGCGACTCGGCGAACGCCCGCGCGATCCAGCGCGGATGCGCGGTGCGCAGCGCCAGGTTGCCGATCGGGTCGGTCCCGGGGTCCGGCGCGAGCTCGGCCAGCCACTCCTGCTCGTCCTTTTCGGACACCTTCCGCAGTACGGCGTTGGCGAACCCGGCCACGTGCGAGCCCGCCTCCTCCCGCACCAGGTCCACCGTGGACGCCACGGCGGCGTGGTGCGGGATGCGGGTGCGCAGCAGCTGGTAGCTACCCAGCCGCAGCCCGTCCAGTACCGCCCTGTCCACCTTCTCCAGCGGCCGGTCCAGGCAGGCGGCGATGATCTCGTCGAGCAGCCCCTGAGCCCGCGCGGTGCCGTAGGTCAGCTCGGTGGCCAGCGCGGCGTCCCTTCCGGTGATCCGGCGCTCCCGCAGCAACTCCGGCAGCACCAGGTTGGCGTAGGCGTCACGATCGCTGATCGCCCGCAACACGTCGAAGGCAGCACGCCGGGCGGGGTCGTCCGCGGGTGGCCTGCGCGGACCCTGCTTGCGCGGCGCGGGTCGTCGGGTGCGGTCGTGCCGCCTGCGTTCGGCCGTCATTCCAGGCGCTCTTTCTGCTCGATCCTCGCGCCGCGCGCCCAGTCGGTCGCGGGCAGCCGCTTCTTGCCCCGCGCCTGCACCTCGCCGAGCCGCACCGGACCGGTCGCGGTACCCACCAGCACCCGGTCGCGCTCGACCAGCAACTCGCCCGGTGCGGCAGCGGGGCCTTCCACCGGCGTCACCGGCCCGAGTTTGAGCCGCTCTCCCCGAAAGACCGCCCACGCGCCCGGGTCCGGCGTCACCGAACGCACCTGCCGGTCCACCGCCAGGGCCGGATCGGCGAAGTCGACGCGGGCGTCCTCGGCGGTGATCTTGGGCGCGTAGCTCACTCCGTCGGCGGGCTGCGGCACCGGGCTCGCCGTGCCGTCCTCGATCGCGTCCATCGTGGAGATCAGCAACGCCGCCCCGGACACGGCGAGCCGGTCCAGCAGGTCCCCCGCGGTGTCGGTGGCGCCGATCTTCTCGGTGACCGTGCCGAACACCGGTCCCGCGTCCAGCTCGGGCACGATGCGGAAGGTCGTCGCGCCGGTGATGTCGTCGCCCGCTCTGATCGCCGCCTGCACCGGGGCCGCGCCGCGCCAGGCGGGCAGCAGCGAGAAGTGCAGGTTGACCCAGCCGTGCCGGGGAACGTCGAGCGCGGGCTGTGGCAGCAACGCGCCGTAGGCCACCACCGGACAGGCATCCGGGGCAAGCCGCGCCAGCCGGTCGAGGAAGTCGGGATCGCCGGGGCGCCGCGGGGTCAGCACCTCGATGCCGTGTTCGTCGGCGAGCGCTGCCACGGGCGAGCGCGCGAGCCTGCGTCCCCGGCCTGCGGGTGCGTCCGGCCGCGTGACGACGGCGACGACCTCGTGCCTGGACCGAAGCAACTCCCGTAGCGAGGGGGCGGCGGGTTCGGGCGTGCCTGCGAAGACCAGCCTCATCGGCGGTTCCTGGCGGCGACGGCCAGAACACCGAAAACGGCGAAAGCACTGAAGACGGTGAAGCGGGAATCGGGCATCGCGGCCAGTCTAGAACCCGTGGCCGGCACCGCTTCGGCCACGCCGCCTCAGCCGAGCGAGAGCGGGTCGAGTTGGATCCGCACCGCCTCTGTCACCTTCCTGGCGTCGCGGGCCGCGCGTGCGGCATGCACGGCCGCGGCGAGCGCCCTGCCGTCGGCACGCGGCACCCGCACCAGCGCGCGCTCGCGCTGCGCCCTGCCCTCGTCGTCGAGTTCGCCGAGCGGTACCGGCCCCAGCACCTCCGCCGAGTCCGGCAGGCGCAACTCCTCCAGCAACGAGGCCACGGCCTCGGCGGACCCCTCCACGCTCGCCATCCGCACCGCGGGCGGAAACCCCAGTTCGGCGCGCTCGGCCAGTTCCAGTTCGGCGTGCCAGCCGGGATCCCACCGCAGCAGGGCCTGCACGACGGGGATGCCCGCCTCCGCGCCGACCACGACCCTGCCGCCCTCACCGGCGGGACGCACCAGCGCGGCCGCCGCCATCCACCTGCGAAGCGTCTCCTCCGCGGCGCGCAGGTCCTGCCTGCCGAGCAACGCCCACCCGTCCAGCAGCAGCGCGGCGCCGTAGCCGCCCTCGGCCACCGGCTCCGCACCGGGCGTGGCCACGACCAGCGCGGGCCGGGCGGGCACGCCTGCCAGTACCTCCCCGCCGCCGGAGGTGCGCACCGACGTACCGGGAAACGCCCTGCCGAGTTCCTCCGCCGTCCTGCCCGCCCCGATCACGACGGCCCGCAGCCGGGGCGACCCGCACGCGGCGCAGCGGTGGTTCGCCTCCACCACGCCGCACCAGCGACAGCGCGGCAGCCCGGCCTCGGCACCGCCCGGCAGCAGCAGCGGCCCCGCACAGCGGCGGCAACGGGCCCGGGTGCGGCACCTCGCGCAGGCCAGGCTCGGCACGTACCCCCGGCGGGGTACCTGCACCAGAACCGGAGCGCCACCCGCCAGCGCCGCCCTGGCCGCCTCGAACGCCACCGCGGGCAACCGCGCCGCCCTGGCCGCCTCGTCCCTGGCGACGTCGAAGTCCTCACCGGTCGGGGTGACGCGGGGAGCCGAGGCGCGCAACTCCTCCCGCCCGGCCACGATCGGGTGCGCCCAGCCGGCCTCCAGCAGCAGCTGCGCCTCCGCGGTGCGCGCGTGACCGGCCACCAGCAACGGCACGCCGTCGGTGTGTGCCCGCAGCACCAGCACGTCGCGCACCTGCGGATACGGCATGCGGGGCTCGGCGTGCAGGTCGTCCCCGTCGTCCCACACCACGTACAGCCCCGGTTCGTGGACAGGGGCGAACATGGCCGCGCGGGTGCCGACCACGATGCGCGCGCTGCCGCGCAACACCGCCAGCCAGCGCCGGTACCGCCGCGCGGGACCCACCTCCGCCGACAGCGCCACCACCGTGTCCGGCCCGGCGAGCCGCTCGCACGCCTCGGACGTCCGGGTGGCGTCGCGGGGGTCGGGAACCACGAGCACTGGGCCCCTGCCGTCGGCCGCGACCGTCGTGGTCAGCTCCGCCAGCCGCGTCGGCCAGTCCTCCCCCGGCAGGGCCTGCCACACCGCGTGCGCGGGACGGCGGGCGCGCAACGCGTCCAGGAAGGCCCTTCCCCTCGGGTAGCGGCGCCAGCCGTCGGCGGCC
>NZ_CM001439.1:3460135-3605135 GCF_000244955.1 Saccharomonospora marina XMU15
CTCGGCGGGCCGTGCCGCGGGCTCGGCGGCGGGTTCGGCCTCGGTCCTGGCGTGCCGGGGTGGCACGGCCAGCCGCAGCACGTCGGCGAGCGTGCCGCCGTAGCGCTGCGCGACCGCCCGGCACAGCCGCGCCAACCTCGGCGGCAACACCACCTCGCTGGACACCACGCGCTCGAGGAACGCCAGCCTGCCGGTGTGTTCGGTGGTGGCGGCCCGCTCCAGCAGGAAGCCGTCGACCAGTTGGCCCGCGAACCTGACCCGTACCCGGCAGCCCGGCACGGCGCTGTCGGCGAGTTCGCTGGGCACGTGGTAGTCGAACGCGCGATCCAGGTGCGCCAGCGGCACGTCGACGACCACCCGCGCGATCGGGTTCGACTCCGCGGGTACGCGTTGCCCCTTGCGGCGCGAGGCCGCCCCCGCCCTGTCCCCGGTGGGGCGACGGCGTGGCAGCTCCCACAGCGGTGTCGTTTCCTCGCCGCTCACGCCGTCATCTCTACCAGGCGTGGCCTCGCGGTGGCGCGGGCCCGCGGGGCACCCGCCGACCCGGCCGTCAGGCGCTGACCACTCTGGGCTCGTCGGTGCCTCGCCGCGGGTCGATGCGGCGGGTGAGGAACTTGAACACCGGCTGCTCGACCCACCGGGTGAGTGCCCAGCCGAGGACGATCGCCGACGCGATCATCGCGGGTATCCAACCCCACCACGGCACGCCCAGGTCGGCCAGGTGGCGCGCCACGATCGTGCCGACCACGTAGTGCATCAGGTACACGCCGTAGGAGATGCCCGCCAGCCACCGGATGGGCCGGGCGAACCTGACGAGCCACGCGCCGTCCCACACCGGTTGGTACGCGGCGACGCAGACCAGCACGAGCGCCACCGCGAAGGCCAGCACGGAGTCACCCTCCGGCGGGTGCAGGCCGTGTGCCAGGAGCACGACCCCGAGCATGGCGTACAACTCGGTGAAGCTGATGCGGCCCTTCGACCACCGGTAGATGGCCACGCCCGCGATCAGCAGGTGGGCGCGGCTGATCCCGGTGCCGTCCATGATCACCCTGACCCAGAACGGCGCCACCTCACCCGGCCCCATGAACAGGTACCGCAGAGCCATCGGAACCAGCAGCACCACCCACATCACGGTGGTCGCCGCCCTGCCCCTGATCCGGCCGCCCCACGCCAGCAGCGCGATAGCCGTGAACCCGGCGACCTGCACCGGCACCGTCCAGTGCGCGAGGTCGATGTAGGACACCTCGGGAATGAGCACGTGCACCAGCGCTAGGTTGCCGAGCAGGTCACTGTAGGTGTGCCTGGGCAGGCCCTCGGGGGCGAACAACTGGGTGCTGGCGAAGATGACGAGCACGGCGACCCAGAACGCGGGCAGCAGCCTGGCGAGCCTGCGCAGCCACCAGCGCAGCGAGGTCTGCTTGCCGATCGTCATGGCCGCGAAGTAGCCGGACACGGTGATGAGCACCGAGGCGCCGAACGGGAAGTCCATCCGCAACGGCGCGGGAGGCAGCTCCAGCCCTGGCAGGGTCAGCGGCGCCAGGAACGTCGCGTGGAAGGCGAGTACGGCGAGGATGCTGACGACCCGCACCGCGTCCCAACTGATGTGCCGCACACCTGAAGGTTTCGGTTGCGCCAGACCGCTCTCGGGAGCCGTGAGCTCCTTAGCCTGCACCATGGGTCCGAGAGCTTAAGGCAACCGGGAACCGCCCGGCAGGTCGGGTTCGGCGCGAAGCCGCCGCTGGATCAGCACCCGTCAGGCGCCGACCGCCTTGCGCAGCTCCTCGACCCGGTCGGTGCGCTCCCATGGCAGGTCCAGGTCGCCGCGCCCGAAATGCCCGTAGGCGGCGGTCTGCGCGTAGATCGGCCGCAACAGGTCCAGATCCCTGATGATCGCGGCGGGCCGCAGGTCGAACACCTCGCCGATGGCAGCCTGGATCTTCAGCGGGTCAACCGTCTCGGTGCCGAAGGTCTCCACGAACAGACCCACCGGAGCCGCCTTGCCGATCGCGTAGGCCACCTGGATCTCGGCGCGGTCGGCCAGGCCCGCGGCGACGATGTTCTTGGCCACCCAGCGCATCGCGTACGCCGCCGACCGGTCCACCTTCGACGGGTCCTTACCCGAGAACGCGCCACCACCGTGCCGCGCCATCCCACCGTAGGTGTCCACAATGATCTTACGACCGGTCAGCCCCGCGTCACCCATCGGCCCGCCGACCACGAACCGGCCCGTCGGGTTGACCAGCAGCCGCATCCCGTCGGCGGGCATGTCGAACTCGGCCAGCACCGGCGCCACGACCTGATCGGCGACGTCGACCCCGAGCATCCTGTCGAGGTCGATGCCCTCGGCGTGCTGGCTGGAGATCACCACCGTGTCCAACCGCACCGGCTGCTCACCCGCGTACTCGATGGTCACCTGCGTCTTACCGTCCGGACGCAGATACGGCACCGTCCCGTTCTTACGCACCTCGGTCAACCGCCGCGACAACCGATGCGCCAGCGCGATCGGCAGCGGCATCAACTCCGGCGTGTCCGAACACGCATAACCGAACATCAAACCCTGGTCACCGGCGCCCTGCTTGTCCAGGTCGTCGGCGTCCGCGGATTCACCGCGTTCCCCGACTCGCGTCTCGTAGGCGGTGTCCACACCCTGCGCGATATCGGGCGACTGCGACCCGATCGCCACGTTCACCCCGCAGGAGGCGCCGTCGAACCCCTTCGCCGAGGAGTCGTAACCAATCTCGAGGATGCGCTCACGCACGATCGCCGGGATCTCGACATAAGCCTCCGTGGTCACCTCACCGGCCACCTGCACCTGCCCGGTGGTGATCAGCGTCTCCACGGCGACGCGGCTGCGCGGGTCGGCGGCCAGCATCGCGTCCAGGATGGAGTCGCTGATGGCGTCGCACATCTTGTCCGGGTGACCCTCGGTCACCGACTCCGATGTGAACAGCCTGCGGTTCGACGCGGTCACGACTGTCGTCACTTCCCTCACTGACGCCTGCGAGCCGGCCGACACCGACCCTGCCGCGAGCCTACTGGCGCTGCCCCGGTTGCCGCATCAGCTCTCCCACGGCGTCCCACACCGTGGCCGCCAGTCGCGACTTCGAGCCCAGTGGGATACGCCACTGCAAGCCCTGCTGCGACAGCAGCCAGCCGGTGTTGTCGTCGGTGCCGAACGCCTTGCCCTCGCCGACGGCGTTCACCACCAGCAGGTCGCAGCCCTTGCGCTTGAGCTTGGTGCGGGCATGGTCGAGCACGCTGCCCCGCTCGTCGCCCGTCTCGGCGGCGAAGCCGACCACGATCTGGTCCTTCGGCCTGCTCGCCACCAAGCCCGCGAGGATGTCCGGGTTACGGGTGAGCGGCACCGTCGGCGCCGACATGTCGTCGGTCTTCTTGATCTTGTGCTCGGCCAGGGTCGCGGGCCGGAAATCGGCGACGGCGGCGGCCATCACCACGGCGTCGGCCGCAGGCGCGGCGTCGCGCACAGCGGCCGCGAGCTGCTCCGCGGTGGAGACGGGCACCACCTCCACCCCGGCGGGGTCGGGCAGCTCCGAGGTGTTGGCCCCGACGAGCGTGACGGTGGCGCCGCGCTGCGCTGCGACCCTGGCCAGCGCGTAGCCCTGCTTGCCGGAGGAGCGGTTACCGAGATAGCGCACCGGGTCGAGCGGCTCCCTGGTGCCACCGGCCGACACGACGACGCGGCGGCCCTCAAGGTCGCGCGGCAAGGCGTCGGGTCGCGCCAGCAGCAGCTGAGCGAGGTCGACGATCTCAGCGGGGTCGGCAAGCCTGCCCTTGCCGGTGTCGGCTCCGGTCAACCGGCCGGAACCGGGCTCGGTCACCACGGCGCCGCGACCACGCAGCAGCGCGACGTTGTCCCTGGTGGCGGGGTGTTCCCACATCTCGGTGTGCATGGCAGGGAAGAACACCACCGGGCAGCGAGCCGTCAGCAGCGTGGTGGTGAGCAGGTCGTCGGCCATGCCGTGCGCGGCCCTGGCCAGCAGGTCGGCCGTGGCAGGCACGACGAGTACCAGGTCGGCCTCCTTGCCGACGCGGACGTGCTGAACCTGCGGCACCTCGGTGAACACACCGGTGTGCACGGGATGCCCCGACAGCGCCTCGAAGGTGGCGGCCCCGACGAACCGCAACGCGGACTCGGTGGGTACCACCCGCACGTCGTGGCCGGACTCGGTGAGGCCCCGCAGCACCTCGCAGGCCTTGTAGGCGGCGATCCCGCCTCCGACGCCGAGGACGACCCGGGGTCGAGGGGCCACCTGGTGCTACTCGCCTTCGGTGTGTTCGAGCAGCCCGGCGTGAATCTCGCGCAGCGCGATCGAGAGCGGCTTCTCACGCGGGCCCGGCTCCACGAGCGGGCCGACGTATTCCAACAGGCCCTCGCCGAGCTGGGCGTAGTAGTCGTTGATCTGGCGGGCACGCTTCGCGGCGTAGATCACGAGCGCGTACTTGGAGCTGACCTTCTCGAGCAGGTCGTCGATGGGCGGGTTGGTGATGCCCTCGAGCTGCTCACCCTGCGGGCCCAGCGTAATCGCTGTCACTGACTGTGCTCCGAATCATCGCAAACGGTGGTTTCGCCGGTAATCAAGCTTAGCAACTCCCGTGCGGCCACCCGCACGTCGGCATTGACAACGTGCTCGTCGAACTCCCCGGCGGCCGCCAGTTCCCGCTCCGCCTCGGCCAACCGGGCTCGCACGGCCTCGTCACGCTCGGTGCCGCGGCTGGTGAGCCTGCCGACGAGCTCGGCCCACGAGGGCGGCAGCAGCATCACCAGCCGCGCCTGCGGCATCGCCAGCCGCACCTGGCGCGCGCCCTGCAGCTCGATCTCCAGCACGGCGGGCCTGCCGGAGGCAAGCGCCGCCTCCACGGGCGCCCTCGGGGTCCCGTAGCGGTTTCCCGCGAATTCGGCGTGCTCGAGGAACTCCCCGCGCGCCACCATGGCATCGAAGGTCGAAGGCTCGACGAAGTGGTAGTGCTGCCCCTCGACCTCGCCGGGCCTTGGCGCGCGCGTCGTCACCGAAACGCTGAAGTAGATCTCGGGACACAGCCTGCGCAGCTCCGCCACGACGCTGGACTTGCCGACCCCGGATGGTCCCGACACGACGGTGAGCCGATGCCGGGCAGACTCGCCCGGCATCGGCTCACCGACGCCGTCTCGGCCGCCGTAGGGGCCGGCCACGGTCGAACCGCCGTTTCGCTGCTCGCTCACTCGCCGCTGAACTCGGCGAGCAGCGCCTTGCGCTGCCGGTCGCCGAGGCCGCGCAGCCTGCGACTGGAAGCGATCTCGAGTCGCTCCATGGTCTGCTGCGCACGCACCTTGCCCACGCCCGGCAGGGCCTCCAGCAACGCGGAGACCTTCATCTTGCCGAGGACCTCGTCCTCGTCGGCCTGCTTCAGCACGTCGGCGAGGGTCGTACCGCCGCGCTTGAGCCGTTCCTTGAGCTCCGCGCGGGCGCGACGGGCGGCGGCGGCCTTCTCCAGCGCCGCAGCACGCTGTTCCTCGGTGAGCTGGGGAAGTGCCACGTTTTCCTCCGGTATTACTCAAAATTCTGGGTGGGTGTGGCGACCGTACCCACCCTCGACCTGGACCCACAATGCGGGGGTGGACGCTGACCGCGACTTCGGGACGCCGGTCGACGGCCCTTTTCGCGGTGTTGTCGCGCCACGACTGGACGCCGAGGCACGGCCAGGAACGACCCTACTCACATTCGGTTGCCCGGTGTCAGCCCGCGCGGCGGGAATCGTCGCCCTGTGCGGCGCCAACACCCCCGGTTACGCCACGTCGGATACCCTAGACCAAGATCAAAATCCCGGTCGACCAGGGCATCCATCCGGCCGCAAGCGCTAGCCGAGTAGTTGCGACAGCTGGTCGGTCACGCTCAGTACCGCGGCACGCAGCGCGGCCGGATCGGGGCCGTGCCGAAGCAGCGCCCTCGACGTCGCGGGCAGCACCCTGGGCAGGGCGTCGCCGAAAACCAGCGGCAGATCCCGCACCGTGGCGCCCTGTGCGCCGAAACCCGGAGCCAGAATTGGCCCGTTCAGCCTAGTCAGTTCGACCTGACCCGGTTCGTTGGTGGCCCCGACCACGACGCCGACGTGTCCCATCGGCGCCGTGCCGGCGTTGCGCAGCGCCGCCGCATCGATCACCGACTGTGCCACCGTGCGGCCACCACCGGCGTCGGCACGCTGCACCCGCTCGCCCTCCGGGTTCGAGGTCCGCGCGAGCACGAACACACCCCTGCCGGTGGCCTCCGCCTGCCGCAGGGCGGGTTCGAGCGAATCGAAGCCGAGATAGGGCGACACCGTGATCGCGTCGGCCGCGAGCGGGGAGCCTTCGCCGAGGTAGGCCGACGCGTACGCGGCCATGGTGGAGCCGATGTCGCCGCGTTTGACGTCCAGCAGCACCAGTGCGCCCGCCTCGCCCGCCAGGCCGATGACCCGCTGCAGCACGGCGATCCCGGCGGCCCCGTGTGCCTCGAAGAAGGCCGACTGCGGCTTGAGTACCGCCACGTGCTCCGCGATCGCCTCCGTGGCGGTGAGCGCGAACCGCTCCAGCCCCGACGCGTCCGTGGCCAGCCCCCAGTCCCGCAGCAGCGAGGGGTGTGGATCGACCCCCGCGCACAGTGGACCACGAGTCGATACCGCGTCGGCGAGCCGCTTGCCGAACGCCTCCCGCATCCCTGCCCCTTCCTGCCGTGGCCGTACGGGCCGCTACGTGGCTCGCAACCCGCGCTGCAACTGCTGTATCGACCGGACCCCGAGGTCGCCCCTGAGCAACGCCTCGATGCCGTGCACGGCCGCGGCGGCGCCCTGCACGGTGGTGATACACGGGATGCCGCGCGACACCGCGGCCGTGCGGATCTCGTAGCCGTCGACACGCGGGCCGCTGTTGCCGTACGGAGTGTTGATCACCATGTCCACCCCGCCGTCGCGGATCACCTCGACGACGTTCGGTTCCTGCTCGGTGCTGCCCTCGTAGTGCTTGCGCACCACCGAGCAGCGGATACCGTTGCGGCGAAGCACCTCCGCGGTACCCGAGGTGGCGAGTACCTCGAAACCGAGGTCGGCCAGCCGTTTGACGGGGAAGACCAGCGAGCGCTTGTCCCGGTTGGCGACGGAGACGAACACCCTGCCGCCGGTGGGCAGGCTGCCGTAGGCGCCCGCCTGCGACTTCGCGAACGCCTCCCCGAAGGAGGTGTCCACGCCCATCACCTCGCCGGTGGACTTCATCTCCGGACCCAGCAGCGAGTCCACCCCGTGCCCCTCCGGGGTACGGAAGCGGTGGAACGGCAGTACCGCCTCCTTCACCGCCACCGGCGCGTCCACCGGCAGGTGCCCGCCGTCCCCGCTCGCGGGCAGCACGCCGCGGTCGCGCAACGACGCGATCGAGGAGCCGGTCATGATCAGCGAGGCGGCCTTGGCCAGTGGCACGGCCGTCGCCTTCGAGACGAACGGCACCGTGCGCGAGGCCCTCGGATTGGCCTCGAGCACGTACAGCACGTCGTCCTTGAGCGCGTACTGCACGTTCAGCAACCCCCGTACGCCGATCCCGCGGGCGATCGCCTCCGTCGAGCGGCGCACGGTGTCCAGATCGGTGCGGCCGAGCGTGATGGGCGGCAGCGCGCACGCCGAGTCGCCGGAGTGGATCCCCGCCTCCTCGATGTGTTCCATGACGCCGCCCAGGTACAGCTCCTCGCCGTCGAACAGCGCGTCAACGTCGATCTCGATGGCGTCGTCGAGGAAGTTGTCCACCAGCACCGGGTGCTGCGGTGTCACCTCGGTCGCGCGCTGGATGTAGCCCTCCAGCGCCGCCTCGTCGTAGACGATCTCCATGCCGCGGCCGCCCAGCACGTAGGAGGGCCGCACCAGCACCGGGTAGCCGATCTCGTCGGCAACCCGCTTGGCGCCCTCGAACGAGGTCGCCATGCCGTACTTCGGCGCGGGCAGCCCCGCGGCGGCCAGCACCTCGCCGAACGCACCCCGTTCCTCGGCGAGATGGATCGCCTCCGGAGGCGTGCCCACCACCGGTACCCCGGCGTCGGCAAGCCGCTGCGCCAGGCCCAGCGGGGTCTGCCCGCCGAGTTGCACGATCACGCCGGCCACCTCACCCGACGCCTGCTCGGCGTGCACCACCTCCAGCACGTCCTCGAACGTCAGCGGCTCGAAGTAGAGCCGGTCGGAGGTGTCGTAGTCGGTGGAGACCGTCTCGGGGTTGCAGTTGACCATCACGGCCTCGAAACCCGCCTCGCGAAGCGCCAGCGCGGCGTGCACGCACGAGTAGTCGAACTCGATGCCCTGACCGATCCGGTTGGGGCCGGAACCGAGGATGAGCACCTTCGGCTTGTCGGGCTGCGGCGCCACCTCCGACTCCGCCGCCGGATCGGATTCGTATGCCGAGTAGTGGTACGGGGTCCTCGCGGCGAACTCCGCGGCACAGGTGTCCACGGTCTTGAACACCGGCCGCACGCCCAGCCGGTGGCGCAGCGCCCGCACACCGTCCTCGCCCGCGAGTTCGGGACGCAGCGCGGCGATCTGGGCGTCGGAAAGCCCGGTGCGCTTCGCTCGCCGCAGCAGTGGCTCGTCCAGCACGGGCGCGTCCCGCAACTGCCTGCCCAGCTCCCCGATCAGCGCGATCTGGTCGATGAACCACGGGTCGATGCCGCTGGCCTCGTGCACCTGCGCCACGCTCGCGCCGAGCCGCAGCGCCCGCTCGACGGCGTAGATCCGGCCGTCGTGCGGCACCCGCAACTGCGCCAGCGTGGACTCCATCGTCGCGCCCTCGGGATCCGGCCTGGTCCAGAACCCGACGGCCTTGGTCTCCAGCGAGCGCATCGCCTTGCCCAGCGCCTCGGGGAAGCTGCGGCCCAGCGACATCGCCTCGCCGACGCTCTTCATGGTGGTGGTCAGCTCGGGGTCGGCGCCGGGGAACTTCTCGAACGCGAACCTCGGCATCTTCACGACCACGTAGTCCAGCGTCGGCTCGAACGACGCGGGTGTCTCGCCGGTGATGTCGTTGCTGATCTCGTCGAGCGTGTACCCGATCGCCAGCCGCGCGGCGATCTTGGCGATCGGGAACCCGGTGGCCTTCGACGCCAGCGCGGAGGACCGCGACACCCTCGGGTTCATCTCGATGACGACCATCCGCCCGTCGCGCGGGTTGATCGCGAACTGGATGTTGCAGCCGCCGGTGTCCACACCGACCTCGCGCAGCACCGCGATGCCCACGTCGCGCATGTGCTGGTACTCGCGGTCGGTCAACGTCATGGCGGGTGCCACGGTCACCGAGTCGCCGGTGTGCACGCCCATCGCGTCGACGTTCTCGATGGAACACACGACCACCACGTTGTCGTGCCGGTCGCGCATCAGCTCGAGTTCGTACTCCTTCCAGCCGAGCACGCTCTCCTCGATGAGCACCTCGGTGACCGGGCTCTCCTCCAGCCCGAACGAGGCCATCCGCTCCAGCTCGTCCTCGGTGTGCGCCATCCCGGAGCCCAGCCCGCCCATCGTGAACGACGGCCGGATCACCACGGGCAGGCCCACCTCGGCGACGGTCTTGCGTACCTCCTCCATGGAGTGGCACACGGCACTGCGCGGCACGTCGCCGCCGACGGCGCGCACGATGTCCTTGAACTTCTGCCGATCCTCACCGCGCTGGATGGCGTCGACGTCGGCGCCGATCAACTCGACGCCGTACTTCTCCAGCACGCCGCGCTCGTGCAGGGCCACCGCGCAGTTGAGCGCCGTCTGCCCACCAAGGGTGGCCAGCAGCGAGTCGATCGGCCTGCCCAGTTCCTTCTCGGTGGCGATGACCTTCTCCACGAACTCCGGGGTCACCGGCTCGATGTAGGTGGAGTCGGCGAACTCGGGGTCCGTCATGATCGTCGCGGGGTTGGAGTTGACGAGACTGACCCGCAGCCCCTCGGCGCGCAGCACCCGGCAGGCCTGGGTACCGGAGTAGTCGAACTCGGCCGCCTGGCCGATGACGATCGGGCCGGAACCGATCACGAGGACGTGCTCGATGTCAGCGCGTTTGGGCATCGGTGTACTTCTCCATCAGAGTCACGAACTCGTCGAACAACGAAGCCGCGTCGTGCGGTCCCGCGGCGGCCTCGGGGTGGTACTGCACCGAGAAGGCGGGCACGTCCTCGCAGCGCAACCCCTCGACGGTGCCGTCGTTGGCGCAGTAGTGGCTGACTTTCGCGGTGCCGAACGGTGAGCTGAACCGCTGCCCGGGCTCGCCCTCGAGCGCGAAGCCGTGGTTCTGCGCGGTGATCGCCACCCGCCCGGTCTCGGCGTCCAGCACCGGGACGTTGATGCCCCGGTGCCCGAACCGCATCTTGTACGTCTTCAGCCCCAGCGCGCGGCCCAGTATCTGGTTGCCGAAGCAGATCCCGAACAGCGGAATCCGCCGAGTGAGCATCTGCCTGGTCAGCTCGATCGCGTGTTCCTGGGTCTGCGGGTCACCCGGCCCGTTGGAGAGGAAAAAGCCGTCGGGTTCGATGCTCAGCACATCCTCGACCGTGCTGCTCAGTGGCAGGACGTGCAACTCGATGCCACGCCGTGCCATCTCCCTCGGGGTGTTGGACTTGATGCCGAGATCCAGCGCCGCGACGCGGAACCGCCGCTGCCCCTGTGCGGGCACCACGTAGGACCGTGCCGTGGTGACCTCGCCCGCGAGGTCGGCGCCCTTCATCGGCGGGCAGGCCAGCACCTGCGCGAGCAGGTCGTCGTCGGTGCCCAGCGCGTCACCGGAGAAGATCCCGGCACGCATCGCGCCGTGTTCACGGATGTGCCTGGTCAACGTCCTGGTGTCGACCTCGCTGATGCCGACGACACCCGCGTCGGCCAGCGCGTCGTCCAGCGACCGGGTGGACCGCCAGTTCGACGGCACCCGCGCCGGATCGCGCACCACGTAGCCCGCCACCCAGATCCGGGCCGACTCGTCGTCCTCGTCGTTCCAGCCGGTGTTACCGATCTGCGGCGCCGTCTGCACCACGAGCTGCCGGTGGTAGGAAGGGTCGGTCAGCGTCTCCTGGTACCCGGTCATTCCGGTGCAGAACACCACCTCGCCGAGCGTGCGTCCGCGCGCGCCGTAGGCCGCTCCGCGAAAGACGCGGCCGTCCTCCAACACCAGCACGGCCGGTTCCCACGCTGTGCCGTTCGCGCCGTTCGCGCCGTTCATGCCCGCGCACCTCCCTCGACCTGTTCGCTCCAACTCCGGTACTCGGCGAGGTCGTCACCGCGGAAGCCGGTGTCGAGCTCCACGTCCCGATCCCCGTTCCGCAGCCGCCAGGTGAACACCAGCAGGCTCTGGGTGCCCATCACCTTTCCCGCCATGCCCCTGGCGGTGTGCACGTTCACAATCGACTCCCTCGGGATCCAGAACCCGGGCGCGCCCGCCCTGTCGACCTCGACACCGTCGCGGTACAGCCGGAACACGGCCGGGCCGCGCAGACCCGCTCCCCTGGTCACGATGCGCTGTTGCCAGCGGCCCGCGAACGTCGTCGCCACGTACAGCCCGCTGGACTCCAGCAGTGGCTCGCCCAGCCCCTCCGGCACGGCGGGCAACGGCGGCACTCGCACGCTCTGCTCGCGCGCCTGCCTGCGCCAGCCCCGCCACATGCCGTAAAGGCTCAGCGCGAACAGGGCGACGAACAGCAGCGTCAGCAGCAGCCTCTCCATCACACAATCTTCCCTTCGAGGGAGGTCAACCGGCCGCGCAGCAGCGTGGCGCTCACCACGGCAGGCAACCGCATGCCCTCGTACGGCGTGTTGGCCGCGATGCTGGCCAGCTCGCCGCCACGCACGGTCCATTCGGCGTCGGGGTCCACCAGCACCAGGTTCGCGGGCTCGCCCTGCGCCAGCGGCCTGCCGTGGTCGGGCAATCCGGCGATCTCGGCGGGCCGTTCGCTCATCACCCTGGCGACCCCACGCCAGTCGAGCAGACCCGGCCGCACCATGGTTTCCACCACGATCGACAGCGCCGTCTGCAACCCGAGCATCCCCGGCCGCGCGGCAGCCCACTCGCTGTCCTTGTCCTGCGGCGCGTGCGGGGCGTGGTCGGTGGCCACGCAGTCGAGTACGCCGTCGGCCAGTGCCCGCCGCAGCGTAAGCACGTCCCGCTCGGCCCGCAGCGGCGGGTTGACCTTGTTGACCGGGTCGTAGGTCGCCAGCCGCTCGTCGGTGAGCAGCAGGTGGTGCGGGGTGACCTCGGCGGAGACCTCGACACCGAGTTCCTTGGCCCAGCTCAGCACATCGACCGTGCCCGACGTGGATACGTGGCACACGTGCAGCCGCGCGCCCGCGTGCCTGGCGAGCACGCAGTCCCGCGCGACGATCGCCTCCTCCGCGGAGGCTGGCCAGCCCGCGTAGCCCAGCCGGGAGGCGCGCTCACCCTCGTGGGCCTGCGCACCGACGGTGAGCCGTGGCTCCTCGGCGTGCTGCGCAACGACCACGTCCAGCGCGGTGGAGTACTCCAGCGCCCTGCGCATCAGCAGCGGATCGGACACGCAGTGGCCGTCGTCGGAGAACATCCGCACCCCGGCGGCGGACTTGGCCATCGTGCCCAGTTCGGCCAGCCGTTCCCCGGCGAGACCGACGGTGACGGCCCCGACCGGGTGCACATCGACGAGGCCGACCTCACGGCCGCGCCGCCACACGTGCTCCACCACGACCGCGTTGTCCGCCACCGGGTCGGTGTTGGCCATGGCGAACACAGCGGTGTAGCCACCGAGCGCCGCCGCGGCCGAACCGGTCTCGACCGTCTCGGTGTCCTCCCTGCCAGGCTCGCGCAGGTGGGTGTGCAGGTCGACGAGGCCGGGCAGCAGCACCTGCCGCTGCGCGCGCACGACTCGCGCCGACTCCGGCGCCGCGGTGGCACCCACCGCCGCGATCTCGGCGATGTGGCCGTCGGCGACCAGCACGTCGACCGGATCACCCGCTCCGTACAGCCGCGCACCGGTGATCAGGATCTCGCTCACGCCTCGCCTCCATGGGCTCGCTGGGCGGTGGCCGCGTCGGCGGCGTCCGCCGTGTTGTCTCCGGCGAGCAGGTGGTAGAGCACCGCCATCCGCACGTGGACCCCGTTGCGCACCTGCTCGGTGATCGCGGCGCTCGCCGCGTCGGCGACCGACGAGGCGATCTCCATGCCACGCAGCATCGGCCCGGGGTGCAGCACCACGGCGTGCTCGGGCAGCAGCCGCTGCCGTGCCTGGCTGAGGCCGTAGGAGATCGAGTACTCGCGTGCCGAGGGGAAGAAGCCGCCGTGCATCCGCTCGGCCTGCACGCGCAGCATCATCACCGCGTCCACGGCGGGCAACTCGGCGTCCAACTGGTGCGACACGGTGACCGGCCACTCGCCCACCCCCACCGGCAGCAGCGTCGGCGGGGCGACGAGCACCACCTCGGCGCCGAGCGTGGTCAGCAGGTGAACGTTGGAGCGCGCGACCCGGCTGTGCAGCACGTCGCCGACGATCGCCACCCGCCTTCCGGTGAGCCCGCCGAGCCGCTCGCGCAGCGTGGCGGCGTCCAGCAGGGCCTGCGTGGGGTGCTCGTGGGTGCCGTCCCCTGCGTTCACCACCGAGGTGCCGTTGTCCTCCAGCCAGCAGGCAAGCCGGTGCGCGGCCCCGGAGGCCGGGTGCCGCACGACGACGCAGTCCGCCCCCGCCGCGGCGAGGGTCAGTGCGGTGTCGCGCAGCGACTCGCCCTTGCCGACCGAGGAACTGCTCGCCGAGACGTTCACCACGTCGGCGCTCATCCACTTGCCCGCGATCTCGAAGGAGACCCGGGTACGCGTGGAGTTCTCGTAGAACAGCGTCACCACCGTGCGACCGCGCAGCGTCGGCAGCTTGCGGACCTCCCTGCCCAGCAGGGTGCGCTTGAGTTCGTCGGCGGTGTCCAGCACGGCGGTGGCCGTGTCGACGTCGAGCCCTTCGGTGCCGAGCAGGTGCCTCATGCCCGCACCCCCAGCAACACGGCGTCGCGCCCGTCGGTCTCGGTGAGCAGCACCGAGACCGCCTCCGAGCGGGAGGTCGGCACGTTCTTGCCGACGTAGTCGGCGCGGATCGGCAGTTCCCGGTGGCCCCTGTCGACCAGAACCGCCAACTGCACGGCCGTCGGCCTGCCGTGATCACGCAGCGCGTCCAGTGCCGCACGGATGGTGCGTCCGGAGAACAGCACGTCGTCCACCAGCACCACGACGCGGTCCTGGATGCCGCCGCCGGGCAGTTGCGACTCCTGCAGCGGCCGGGTGGGCCTGCGGCGCAGGTCGTCGCGGTACAGCGTGACGTCCAGCGCGCCAACCGGCACCTCTACGCCGGAGAACTCGCTGATACGGTCCGCGAGCCGCGCGGCCAGTGGCGCGCCTCGGGTGGGGATTCCCAGCAGCACGGGCGGGGGTGTGCTCTCCGCACCGAGCGCTGTCTTCTCGATGATCTGATGCGCCATTCGGGCGATGGTGCGCGCGACGTCGCCGGCCGAAAGCAGTTCACGTTCGGCCGCGGGCTCCGTCGCGCCACGTGGGCGTGGCGCCACGTTGGGACCTCCTTCCCCGCCTCACCGGACGGGTCCTTAAAGGATGTCGATAACCCTGGATACGCGGGGTATCAAAGAGACAGTAACAGGTCGAGCTTCTCGCCCTTCCGGGTGGTGTCGGCAGCCGCGTAACTCCAGCCAGCGACGATCTGCTTGACCTGGTGACGACAAAGAGTAACCATTACTGTGAGTATTCGACTCAGGAGTTCCCTGTCGGTCATCCGGGCCGGATCGGGGCGAGGAAACGGAGAACCACCACATGGGCGATTACGCCAAGGCGCTCGGGGCCAAGCTCCGCGGAATCCGCCAGCAACAGGGTCTGTCCCTGCACGGAGTCGAGCAGAAATCCGGCGGTCGATGGAAGGCCGTCGTCGTGGGCTCGTACGAGCGGGGTGACCGCGCGGTGACCGTACAGAAACTTGCCGAGCTCGCCGACTTCTACGGTGTCCCGGTGGTCGAGCTGCTACCGGAAGGCCGAGTGCCCTCCGGTGCCGAGCCCGCGACCAAGATTGTGATCAATCTCGAGCGGCTGCAGCAACTACCCGCGGAGAAGGTGGGCCCGCTCGCCCGCTACGCGGCGACCATCCAGAGTCAGCGCGGTGACTACAACGGCAAGGTGCTCTCGATCCGCACCGAGGACCTGCGCTCACTCGCGATCATCTACGACATGACCCCCGGCGAGCTGACCGAACAGCTCATCGAGTGGGGGGTGCTTCCGCCGGAGGCCCGCCCTTCGAAGGAGGACTGACCGCCGCGCGCGGTCCTCGCCGACGACGTCAGAGGACCGCGCGCAGGCGGTCCGCGATGGTGCCTATCCTGCCGAGTACGCCGTTGACGAACCGGGGCGAGTCCTCGGTCGAGAGTTCCTTGGCCAGGCCCACCGCTTCGTCGATGGCGACGGGATCGGGCACATCGGCCGCCCACAGCAGCTCGTAGAGCCCGATGCGCAGCACCGCGAGGTCGACCACCGGCATGCGGCTCAGCGACCAGCCCTGCGCGTGCTCGGCGAGCAACTCGTCGATGCGCTCCAGGTTGGCCGTCACACCCTCGACCAGCGAGATCGTGTAGTCCGGGATCGGGTCCACATCCTTGGCGCCCATCCGGTCGCCCAGCAGCGTCACCGGGTCGACCGACCGCAGCGCCCCCTCGTAGAGCAGTTCGACGGCACGCCTGCGAGCGGCGCGACGGCCGGTGGGCGCGCCGCGCCGGGACGAGCCTGGAGTGCTCACCGCGCCGGTGCCGCTCACGCTCGGCCGAGGTAGCGGCCGTCGCGGGTGTCGACCTTGACCTTCTCACCGCTGCTGACGAACAGCGGAACCTGGATCTCGGCACCGGTCTCCAGCCGCGCGGGCTTGGTGCCGCCGGTGGAGCGGTCGCCCTGCAGCCCGGGGTCGGTGTGTTCGATCACGAGTTCCACCGTTGTCGGCAGCTCCACGTACAGCGGCGTGCCCTCGTGCATCGCCACCTGCACCTCGGTGTTCTCCAGCAGGTAGTTGGCACCGTCGCCGACGGTCTCGGCGGGCAGGTTGATCTGGTCGTAGGTCTCGCCGTCCATGAACACGTAGTCGGTGCCGTCGTTGTACAGGTACGTCATCTGACGCCGGTCCACGGTGGCCGTGTCGACCTTCGTGCCCGCGTTGAACGTCTTGTCCACCACCTTGCCGGACAGCACGTGCTTGAGGGTGGTGCGCACGAACGCTCCCCCCTTGCCCGGCTTGACGTGCTGGAAGTTCACGACGGACCACAGCTGGCCGTCCAGGTTCAGGACCATGCCGTTCTTCAGGTCGTTGGTGGTGGCCACGAGTGTGAGTTCTCCTGTGTTTCGGCTGGGCCGCGCACTAGACGGCCACGAGTTCCTTGGTGCTCAGGGTGAGGATCTCGGGAGTCGCCTCCCGCACGACGAGCGTGTCCTCGATGCGCACGCCACCGCGCCCCGCCAGGTAGACGCCGGGCTCGACGGTGACCGTCATACCGGCGGCCAGTGTACCTTCGCCGGTCGCGGCGAGACTCGGTGCCTCGTGGATGCGCAGGCCCACCCCGTGCCCGAGGCCGTGCGGGAACTCGGCGCCGTGCCCGGCGTCGCGGATGTGGTCGCGCGCAACGGCGTCCACCGCGGCCACGTCCGCGCCCGGCAACGCGGCGGCGATGGCCCTGCGCTGCGCCTCACCGACCAGGTCGTGCAGGTCACGCTGCCAACCGGCTGGCTCGCCGAGCACGACAGTGCGGGTCATGTCGCAGCGGTATCCACCCACCACCGCACCGAAATCCAGCTTGACGAGGTCGCCACGGGTCAGCACGGCATCGGTGGGGCGGTGGTGCGGGACCGCCGAGTTGGCGCCCGCCGCGACGATGGATGCGAACGCGGGCCCCTCGGCGCCCTGCCGCACCATCCCCGCCTCCAGGTCGGCGGCCACCTCGCGCTCGGTACGACCCGGCCGCACCGCATCGCTCCGCAGCAGTTCGGCCAGCGCGCCGTCGGCGGCGGCGCACGCGGAACGGATGGCCACGATCTCGGTGGCGTCCTTGACGGCGCGCAGCCGCTCCACCAGACCCGGCGCGCGCAGCAGGCATACCTCGTCGGTCAGCGCCACCAGGTCGGCGTGTTCATCCACCGTCACGTGGTGGCTTTCGAACCCGGTTCGGCGGTGCCCGGCAGCGGCGGCACGGCGCAGCAGCGCCTGCGCGCACGGCCTGTCGATGACACGTTCCAGATCGGCCACCTCGGCCGCGGCCTGCGTGGTGTAGCGGCCGTCGGTGCACAACACCGTGCCGTCCTCGCCCGACGACGGTACGAGCAAGGCCGCGTTGGAACCGGTGAACCCGCTGAGGTAGCGCACGTTGACGACGTCGGTGACGAGCAGTGCGTCGAGATCGGCTTCGCGCAACAGGTCACGCAGCGCCGCTCGCCGAGTCGCGTGGAGGTCGGGCACCCGGCCAGTCTAGGAGCAGTCGAGGTCCGGTCGTGTGCGGCGCCTCGCGGCGGACGAGACGAGTGGCGGGCGGGACGATTCGCGGTCAAGGGCGTTAGAGTTGCCCGATGCCGTCCTGGGTTACTCGCGGAGTCGTCATGGCGGTGCTGCACGCCGCCGGGACCGTCGCGCTCGCCAAGATCGCCGTGTTCCAGCCCACCGAGGTCACCTTCGTCACGATCGTGACGTTGGCGCTGCTGGTCGGCGCGGCGGCGCTGTGGAGTGCCATCGACGCGTGGCTCGGGATCGACAGAGCCCCCCGCACCTGGTTCATCGCCGCGCTGGTCGCCGGACCGGTTTCCGGGGTGCTCGCCGTCATCGGCAGGGCGGTTTTCGTCGATCAGACCGGTGTGAACGCCCTCGGCGCCGCCCTCACCGGCGGCGCGGCCTTCACCGCCCTGCTGGTGCTCGCTCCGGCCGGGCTCGGCCTGCTCGTCGGCGCCCGCCTCGGCGGCTCACGCTCCGCCGAAGCCGACGACGAAAGCGCGGTTCAGGAACCCAGGGTCGGCCCTGCCGGGTAGGCCTGCCATTCCTGCCGGCTGATCGGTTCGGCGGTGGAGCCGTTGCGCGCGAGGATCTCCTCGGCCTCGGGTGTGGCCAGCGGCCACAGCCTGCCGTCGAGCAGGAAGCCCGTGCCCATGCCCGGCGCGCGCACCGCGCGGGCCCCCGCCGCCAGTCGCACCGCGTCGCCGGCCTGATCGAGCGCGGGAACGCGTTCGTCGAGCACTTCCCTGGCCAGCCCGGTCGCCACCGAGCGGCGGTCCACCCGCAGTACCTCACCCCCGATCACCAGGTCCATGGTGCGCAGCGGTGAAGGCATCGCCAGCCCGTCGAGCACGGCAAGTGTGCGCTGCGCCCCGGCGCAGCCGTCGACGTCGCGCAGGTCGAGCCCGAAGTGCCGCAGGCCGGTCGGCGCCCCCGCCTTGCCGATGACGGTGGCATGCAGCACGTCGATCGGAACCCTGCCGCACGGGTCGGTCGTGGCGACGGGAGCGTGCCCGTCGCCTTGCCGCACCAACCCCGGTCCTTCCTCCCACTCGCTGGGTATCAGCACCGGGCGGTACGGGCTGACCGAGAACCGGCGGTCCCAGAAGGTGATCGTGGTGCCCCGGTCGGTCTGGTGGGCGATGGCGAACGCGTCCAGCGCGTCCACCCACATCAGATCCGCGCTGAACGCGTCGACGAGCGAGTTCGTCCTCGGCGCCGAGGTGTCTGCCACCGGGTGGAACCCGTCGGGGCCCAGCGCCTGCACCCCGGCGGCGAACGTGGGGTCCTTGGCCCGCAACAGGAACTGACCGGCACCGTTCCAGCCCGCGGCGCGCGCCGTGGTGTCGGTGAACATCAGGTAGAACCAGCCGTCCAGGTATACGGCGGCGGGCTGCCCCGCCCCGTAGGTGTTGTCGCGGCGGGTGTCGCCCGCGGGACGCACGATCGGTTCACCGGTCGGCCGGGTCCAATGCAGCCCGTCGCTGCTAATCGCCAGCCCGATCGCGTTGCCGAGCGCGTGGTCGCCCGCCGCACCGGTGTAATACATGTAGTAGGTGCCGTCGACCCGCAGCACGGAGGGGTCGCAGGTGTGCACACCGTCGAACCGGCCACGGGAGCCCGACAGCACCGCGGGCGGCTGCGCGCCGCCGGGCCCGGCGAACGGTCCGTCCGGTGAGGTTGCCTCGGCGTACAGGATGTCGTCGCCCGCGGGCTTGGCGCTACCGTACTGGCTGCACCACCACATCCGGGTGCGTTCACCGTCCACCATCACCGTGGGGCCGTAGTTGTAGACCGAGTCGGCACCGCCGCGGGCAACCACCCCCTTGCTGGCCCGCTCGGAGCCGGACAGCAGGGTGCGCTGCTCCACAGTGGAGGAGGTCCGTTCCCGGCCACCGCCGATCGCGGGCTCACTGCCCTCCGCCTGCGGGCGCGCGCTGGTGGCCGTGCAGGCGCCGAGTACCACGGTGGCGGCCATGGCGAGCGCCGTGGCCGTGAGCGGCCCCCGACCGCGGCGAGTGCGCATGGTGACGCCCGGACCTCCAACCATCCCCCGGAGCCGGGAACACACGCCCGGCCGACGACCCGCTCAGTTTACGTGGCCGCTCACCCGGACAGGTGTATGCCTGAGGTCTTGTCCCGGCGGAGTCTCCCGCCGGGACCGGGCTGTCCGACGCGGTAGGACCGCGCTCAGGCCGCGTTGCCCGCCATCCACAGCAGCGCCAGCCGGTACCCGTCGACACCGAGCCCGGCGATGACGCCGCTCGCGACGTCGGAGAGCACGCTGTGGTGCCGGAACTGCTCTCGCTTGTGGACATTGGTGATGTGCAGTTCGATCAGCGGCGCGCTCAGCTGGGCCGCCGCGTCGCGCACGGCGATGGAGTAGTGGGTCCACGCGCCGGCGTTGAGCACGACGGGGACGCCTTCGTCGGCGGCCTCGTGCAGCCATCCGATCAGCTCACCCTCGTGGTCGGTCTGCCTGACCTCGACGGCGAGGCCCAGTTCCTTGCCGATGTCGGTGCACATGCCCGCCAAGTCGTCGTGGGTGACGGTCCCGTAGACGGCGGGCTCCCGCTTGCCGAGCCTGCCGAGGTTGGGGCCGTTGAGCACGAACACCTTCACAGCAACACTCCCCCGTCCTTGGTTTCTCCGCCCGCGACGGCGGAGTACGCGCCTGCCAGCAGCGCCGGGTCGGGGCCCTCCAGCCTGCCGGGTTTGGCCAGGCCGTCGAGCACCACGAACCGGAGTGTGCCGGACCGGCTCTTCTTGTCGGCGTGCATTCCTTCGATCAACTGGGGCAGCGCGTCGGGCTCGTAGGTTGTCGGCAGCCCGAGTAAGCGCAGCACGGCCGCATGCCGGTCGGCGGTCGCGTCGTCGAGCCTGCCCGCCAGCCTGGCCAGTTCGGCGGCGAACACCATGCCGACGCTGACCGCCGCACCGTGCCGCCAGCGGTAGCGCTCGCGCCGCTCGATGGCGTGCCCGAGGGTGTGACCGTAGTTGAGGATCTCCCGCAGATCGGACTCGCGCAGGTCGGCGGCGACAACGTCGGCCTTCACCGCGATGGAGCGGCGCACCAGCTCACCGAGCACGTCGTCCCCGGTGTCCACCGCCGCCGCCGGGTCGCGCTCGATCAGCTCCAGAATGCCCGGGTCTGCGATGAACCCGGCCTTGACCACCTCGGCCATCCCGGAGATGAGTTCGTTGGGCGGCAGGGTCTCCAACGTGGCCAGGTCGGCCAGCACCGCCACCGGTTCGTGGAACACACCCACGAGGTTCTTGCCCGCGTCGGTGTTGATTCCGGTCTTGCCGCCGACCGCGGCGTCGACCATGCCCAGCAAGGTGGTCGGGACGTTCACCAGCCGCACGCCCCGCATCCAGGTGCCCGCGACGAACCCGGCGAGGTCGGTGACGGCGCCGCCGCCGAGACCGACGACGACACCCCGGCGATCGAGACCGATCCGGCCCAGTACCTCCCAGCAGAACCCGGCCACCGACAGCGCCTTGCCGTCCTCGGCGTCCGGGATCTCGACGCGGTGCGCGTCGAGCCCACTGTCGGCCAGTTCGGTGCGCACCGCCTCGGCCGTGGTGATCAGTGTGGGCGGGTGGATCAGCGCGACCTTGGATGCGTCGCGCACCGTGCCCGCGAGCTCACCCAGCAGGCCGCGCCCCACCACGACGTCGTAGGGCTGGGCCGTGCGAACCGGTATGCGGACTGGATCGGTCATCGGATTCCTCACTGCGGCGGCAGCCGCTTGGCCTCGCTGACCTCACAGCTGACCTCGCCCGGTACCGGGGTGGACCCCGGGATGGTTTCGGTGACGGTCTGCCCCGGCCGCAGCTTGCCCTCCACGAAGTAGGCCTCCGTGGATTCACCGTTGGGGTTGCTGATCGTCACGGTGACGGCGTAGCGGTACAACTCGGCGGTGCTGTTGGTGACCTCGAGGCCTGCCCTGGGCACGTAGCCGGTCTGCTCGCAACTGGTGATCTTGACATCCTGCGCGGCGTCGCCCTCTCCGGGCGCCTCCGCCGCCGAGGTGGCCTGCTCCCCCGTGACCTGCTGCCCGGTGGTCGGGTCCGCCGGTTCGGTTCCGCCGTCACCCGCTTCGGCGCCCGAGCCGCAGGCGCCGAGCAGCCCCGCGATACCGGCCAGCAGCCCGGCGAGCCACACGCGTGAACGCATCATCGCTCCCCTGTGGAGTGTTCTGTTGTGTTATTGGCGTTGTTCTTGTCGTTCTTGTCGTTCTTGTCGTTCCTGTTGCCGCCGGGCGCCGATTCTGGCACACCGCCCTCGCGCAGCCGGTCGACGACCGCCGCGGCGACCTCGTCGGGGCTTCGGTCGTCGGTGTCGATCTCCACCGTGGCGACCTCGCGGTAGACCGGCAGCCGAGCCTCCAGCAAAGCCCTGTAAGTCGCGCGGGGGTTGATTCCGGCGAGCAGCGGGCGTGCCGTCGACATGCCCGTGCGTCGCACGCCCTCGGCCATGCCGACGTTGAGGAACACCACGGTGTGCCCGGCGAGGCGCTTTCTGGTGCGCTCGGAAAGCACTGCCCCGCCACCGAGCGCGTAGACGCCGTCGTCGCGGGCGAGCCCCTCGGCGACGACGTCCTCCTCGATCGCGCGGAAGGCCTCCTCGCCATCGGTGGCGAAGATGTCGGCGATGCGTCGGCCGGTCCTGGCCTCCAGTTCGGCATCGGCGTCGTGGTAGGGCTTGCCCAGTCGGTCCGCCAGCAGCGGGCCCACCGTGCTCTTTCCGGAGCCGGGTGGGCCGACGACGATGATCGGGCCACGAGCGGTCATGCGCCCACGGTAGCCGTCCGCGCCGGTGTGTCCGGCACCGGATGGTCCGCGGCCGGTCAGCGCTGCCACCAGCTTTCCAGCCCCGCAAGGTAGGACTCGGCGTTGTGCCTGCTCTCCCGCAGCGAGTCGCCGCCGAACTTCTCCAGCGCCGCGTCGGCAAGCACCAGTGCCACCACCGACTCCAGCACGACTCCGGCCCTGGGCACCGCACACACATCCGAGCGCTGATGGATCGCCACGGCGGGCTCCCCGGTCGCCACGTCCACTGTGGACAGCGCACGAGGGACGGTCGAGATCGGCTTCATCGCGACCCGCAACCGCAACGGCTCACCGTTGGTGATGCCGCCTTCCAAGCCACCCGCCCGGTTGGAACGGCGGCTGACGCCCTTGGGACCGTCTGCCCTGTCGATCTCGTCGTGAGCCTGACTGCCCCAGCGGCGCGCGGTGGTGAAGCCGTCGCCGACCTCCACGCCCTTCATCGCCTGCACACCCATGAGGGCCCCTGCCAGCCTCGCGTCGAGCCTGCGGTCCCAGTGCACGTGCGAGCCGAGGCCGGGCGGCAGGCCGTAGGCGATCACCTCGATGACTCCGCCGACGGTGTCGCCGGCCTTCCTGACCTCGTCGACCTCCGACACCATGGCCTGCGTCGCCTCCTCACCGAAGGCCCGCACCGGACTGGCGTCGATACCGGGCAGATCCTGCGGGCCCGGAAGCGGGCCTTCCGGCGCCTGTGCCCCGCCGATGGACACCACGTGGCTGACGATCTCGACACCGAGCAGTTGCCGGAGGAACGCCCTGGCAACCGTGCCCAGTGCCGTCCGCGACGCGGTCTCGCGGGCGCTCGCCCGCTCGAGTACCGGCCGTGCCTCGTCGAAGCCGTACTTCTGCATGCCAGGAAGGTCGGCATGGCCGGGGCGCGGCCTCGTCAGCGGCTCGTTGCGGGCCAGGCCCCGCAACTCCGCCTCGTCGACCGGATCGGCGGCCATCACCTGCTGCCACTTGGGCCACTCGGCGTTCTCGATCTGCACCGCGATCGGCCCACCCTGGGTGAGGCCGTGTCGCACACCGCCGACGAACTCGACCCGGTCGGTCTCGAAACCCATCCTCGGACTGCGCCCGAAGCCCAGCCGCCTGCGGGCGAGTTGCTCGCTCAGGTCGGCGGTTGTGATCCGTACCCCCGCCACCATGCCCTCCAGGACGGCGGCCAAGGCCGGGCCATGCGATTCACCAGCGGTTATCCAGCGCAACACCCGACGATCCTGTCACGAGCCCACGCGCACTCGTTCAGCTACCCATGTGCACCTCCGAGCCCGCGCCGGGGAACACCGTGACCAGGCAGGCCGCTGTGAGCAGGCCAGGGCCGTGCGGTACCCCGTCACGCCACCGGCGAACCCGCAGCGCCGCCGCCGTCGCGGCCAGACCCAGTGTGGTCACCGCGGCCGTGCCCGCGGTGACCACAAGGGCCTGCCATCCCGTCGCACCGACAACCGCACCGACGCTGCCCGACAGCTTCACGTCACCCGCTCCCAGCGCGGTCGGTGCTACGGCGTGTACCAGGGCGTGGACGCCGGCGAACAGCACGGCCGCGAGCACCGCCCGCGCGACCAGTGCTCCGCCGGGCCCGGCCACCGCCGCGATGCCCAGCGCCAGCGCCGCGAGGGGGTACGCGGGCACGGTGAGGGCGTCGGGCAGGCGTCGGTGACCGAGATCGGCCACGGCCAGCGGCACGCTCAGCGCTGTGACGACGAGCGGCACGGGCAGCCACCATGCGGGCAGGCCGCCTGCCGTCCAGCGCCAGGCCACCGCGGCCCAGAGCGACGCCGTCCCGGCGGCGCACCAGCGGACCGGCACGGCGGCCGGGCGCGGCGCATGGCACAGCACCCGGCTGGCGGCCCAGCCGATGACGAAGCCGGTGACGGCGAAGATCAGTCCCAAGAACACCGCTTCAGGCTGCCGTGCGGGCGAGTCGGCAGGCAAGCAGCTCGTGGTACGAGAGTTCCGCTCGTGACACTGGCCGAGTTGTTTTCACTCGTGCGGGTTTCGCGGCTCGGGCTCGTCGCTGCCGCGCGAACTCGGGCCGCAGCGGCACGAGATCCGTGCCTGACGGGAACGCAGAACGCATGGGCCGAAGCGGGGAACTCGCGGGCAGGAACGCAGAACTCGCGGGCAGGAACGCAGAACTCGCGGGCAGGAACGGGGGACTCGCGGGTGGGGTCAGCCTGACACGGGTAGGCGCAGCAGCACCGGGCCGTCGGGTAGGCGAACCTCGAGTGCGGTGATCTCCGCACGGTTCAGCGGGGTCCCGATGGTGAGTTCGGCGGTGTCGTCCGGTACCGCGTACCAGCTGGCCAGTCGGGTGGCCGTGCCGTCGGGGCGCACGGCGACGAGTACGTAGTCCCCACCCTTGCTGCCGTCGTAGCTGCACGACATCTCGATCCGGGTACCCCAGTCGGCCTCGGTGAGCCGCACGCTGGCCTGTACCGGGTAGGCACCCAGCGGTGTCATGGCGGTGCCCGCGGGCCCGGAGGGCCCCCCACCCGGCAGCGCGATGAGCAGCAGCGCGACGCAAGCGGCGACAGCGACAGCGACAGCAGCGACGCCACCGACGAGCCTGCGCCTTCGTTGCCCGCGCACCTTCGCCAGCAGACCGGGCAACAGCTCGGGCGGCGGGTGGGACCGCAACGTCGCGGGCGACTCGACCTGTGCCAGCAGACCGGGCAACCCGGCCAACTCGCGGACCGAGCGGGCGCACTCCTCACAGTGCCGTAGGTGTTCCTCGAATTCGGCGCGCTCCCCTGGGGTCAGCGCCCCGAGCACGTAGGCCCCGCCGAACGTGGCGAACGGATCGACGTGGCCGTTGGGGGTCGGATTCACCTCGTCACCCCCTTCTCCTCCAGCACGAGCCGCAGCGCGCGCAGGGCGTAGTGGGTGCGGGACTTGACGGTGCCCTCGGCGACGCCCAGCCGTGCCGCTGCGTCGGCCACCGACAGTCCCTGGAAGAAGCACAGCAGCAGCACTTCGCGGTGCCGCGGGGACAGCTCGCCCAGCGCGTCGGCCACGATCCAGCCCTGCACGGCACGCTCGGTGTCGTCGGGCACGGCGGACTCCGGCGGCACATCGGTGGCGACCTCGGAGCGGGCCGCCGCCGAGCGCCAGCCGTCGATGGCGATGCGCCGCGCCACCGTGAACAGCCACGACCGCGCCGAGCGCTGGGACTGGTCGAGCACCCTGGGGTGCCGCCACGCGCGCAGCAACGTCTCCTGCACGATGTCCTCCGCGCGGACACGGTCGCCGTCGGTCAGGTGCAGCGCGAAGGACCACAGCGCCGCCGCGTGCTCGTCGTGCAGGGCACGCATCAGCCGCGCTTCGGCCGCTTCGTTCACGCCACCTCGCCCCTGATCGGCGCCTGCCGGCCGGAGACGAACAGCAGTGCCAGCCCGAACACGACACAGCCCGCCTCGGCCAGCAGCGCCCACAACTCCTCCTGCGTGGCGAACTGCTCCTGGACCCCGAACAGGCCCACGGTCAACGACAGCGCGTAGGCCAGCAGCGTCGCCGCGCCGAAGCCCACGGCGGTCAGCGCGGGCAGCCAGTGCCGCCACAGCAGCACGGCGGCGGCGATGATCACCCCTGCCACGACGTTGACCAGGAACAACTCTCCGACGACTGCGGTTTCGGACGCCCAGTCCAGCCACACCACGAGGTGAACCCACGCCGAGCCGAGCAGCCCCGCCGCCACCAGTATCCGCAGCACCCAGCCGACCATCGCCACTCCCGACTCGCCGTCGTTGTCATGGTGCCCGCCATCGGCGGGCAGTCTCCGGCATCCGCGTTGCCTTCGCGTTCCCTATCGATAACACGGTGCGCCCGGCCGCGTGGTTCGATCCGGCGAGAAACTGAACCGAACGCGCGTCGCCTTCGTGTGTAGACACATGACTGAGCGATCTCAGCACTCACCCAGCCGACGCACCGTACTGACCACCGGAGCCGCCGTGGCCACCGCCGCCGTCGGCGGGACCGCCCTCGCCGCCTGCGGAGGTGAGCAGTCCGGGCCCACCTCGTCGGGAGGTGGTGAGCAGCAGCCCACCGCAGGGGGGCAACCGGGGCAGAACCTCACCGCGCTCTCCGACGTTCCCGTGGGCGGCGCCACCGCCGTGACCACCCCCGACGGGCAGGACGCGATCGTGTCCCGGCCTTCGGCCAACGAGGTGGCCGCGTTCAGTGCCATTTGCACGCACCGGGGCTGCAAGGTGGACCCGCAGGGAGCCCAGCTGCACTGCCCGTGCCACGGCTCGGTGTTCGACGCGTTCACCGGCGAGGTGCGGCAGGGTCCCGCCGATCAGCCGCTACCCGAGATCGGCGTGCGCATCGACAACGGCCAGGTCGTCACGGCCTGACGCGGGGCCGGCCGTCACGGCCACCAGCGCCGTCACGGCGACCAGACGAACAGCTCCTGCCCGGCGCCGACCGTCGCGCCCTCCGCCGGGATGGTGAGGGTCGCCGCTGTGGCGTCGAGCGCGATCACCGGCACCACGGGTGAGTAGCCCGCCTGCCGCACCTGCGCCGGGTGCCAACCGAGAACAGGCTGACCCGCTCGTACCGACTCGCCGCGCACCACGTGCGCGGTGAAGCCGTCGCCGTGCCGCTCGACGGTGTCGATGCCCAGGTGTACCAGCACGGCCCGGCCGTCGTCGGCCGCCACCACGAACGCGTGCGGGTGCAACGTGGCTATGGTGCCGTCGATCGGTGCCACGGCGTCCGCGGGCCCGTCCTGCGGCCACACCGCCATGCCCGGCCCCACGAGCGCCTGAGCGAACACCGGGTCCGGTACCCGCGCCAGCGTCGCCGTGCGCCCAGCCACCGGGCTGCCGACCCGCAGCTTCACAGCAGGTCCTGGATGTCGGCCGCGATCGTGTCGGCCTCGGGCCCCACGATCACCTGCACGACGCCGCCCATTCGCACGACACCGTGCGCGCCCGTCCGCCTGAGTTCGGCCTCGTCCACCACGGAGCCGTCCCGCAGTTCGCAGCGCAACCTGGTGACGCAGCCCTCGATGTCGACGACGTTGTCCACACCGCCCAGCGCGGCGAGGATCCGCCGCGGCCGCTCGTCCGCCATCGTGCTCTCCTCGTGTCGTGCCGTTGGCCGCCACAAACCCGTAACGGCGGTTGACACCACTTCGGTGTCGGAGCATTCTGCCCCATCGACGAATGGTCTAGACCCCGCAACGTACCAAGGTCGGCAAGCGAAGGCGGGCACGCAGGCACCGCCACAACCGGAACCGGAGGTTCCCGATGGACGCCACCACCGAGGCCACGCCCAAGGGCAGCGGCAGGCGGTTCGCCGGACTGCAACGTTTCGGGCGGAGCCTGATGCTGCCGATCGCGACGCTGCCCGCCGCGGGTCTGCTGTTGCGGCTCGGGCAGGACGACATGCTCGGCCGCTGGTCGGCCACCGAGGACATCGCCAGGGTGCTCGCGGCGGCCGGTGGCGGGCTGTTCGACTGGCTGCCGCTGGTGTTCGCCGTGGGCATCGCGGTCGGCTTCGCACGCAGGGGCGACGGCTCCACCGGGGTGGCCGCCGTCGTGGGATTCGTGGTGTTCAACAAGGTCGTGCAGGTTTTCGCGCCGATAGAGCAGCTGGAGGGTTTCCAGCCGGGCTGGTACCTGCAGCCGGTGAAATGGCCGTACAGCATCCTGTCCGGAGTGGTGGTCGGACTCGTGACGGCCGTGCTGTGGCAGCGGTACCACCGTGTCAAGCTCCCGCCCTACCTCGCCTTCTTCGGCGGGCGGCGGTTCGTGCCGATCCTCAACGCCTTCGTCCTGCTGCTGGTGGGCGTGCTGTTCGGGCTGGCGTTCCCGCCGATCGACGCCGCCATCCGCTCGCTCGGCGAGGCGGTCACCTCCGACGCGGTGGTCGGCGGTGGCATCTACGGCATGCTGAACCGGCTGCTGATCCCGGTGGGACTGCACCAGTTGCTCAACGTCCCGGTGTGGCTCGTCTTCGACGGCGGCGACATCAACAACTTCTTCGCGGGCGACCCCGACGCGGGCGCGTTCATGACCGGGTTCTTCCCGATCTTCATGTTCGCGCTGCCCGCGGCGGCACTGGCCATCTGGCAGACCGCGCGGCCGGGACAGCGCAAGATCGTCGGTGGCATCATGGTCAGTGCCGCGCTGACCTCGTTCCTCACCGGCGTGACCGAGCCGATCGAGTTCTCCTTCATGTTCGTGGCGTGGCCGCTCTACATCATTCACGCGGTGCTGACGGGACTGTCGCTCGCGCTGGCCAACGCGCTCGACATCCACCTCGGCTTCACCTTCTCCGCGGGCGGGATCGACTTCCTGCTCAACGCGGGCGCGCAGGCGGCGAGCAAGGCCTGGCTGCTCATCCCGATCGGGCTCGGCTACGCCGTGCTGTACTACCTGCTGTTCAGGTGGGTCATCACCAGGTGGAACCTGCGCACGCCCGGCCGTGAGGAGGACGACCAGCCCGCCGCGACTGGACCCGCGGACCGTGAGGCAACCACCGGCGAGTCGCCTGGCAAGGCCGACACCTGAGGCGGCCCCGACGCCGACGCGGTAAGGGCGCCAGGCTGTCACCCGAGGGTGTCGCGGGAAGCGCCGGTGGGTACTCCGCGCACATGCAGGCACGACACGACCGGCCTCGCGGCCGCGAGGACTACGAGCGAGGTCTGCCCGACTACCACGACCCCACCGGGGGCTTCGGCGGCGCCGCCCCCGCCTACAGCGCGCTGACGTTACGGATCGTGCTCGCGAGCCTGGCGGTCGTTCTCGGCGTCGCGGGTGCGGTGCTGTTCGCCTGGTTCGGCATTGTCTGGGGCGCTGTCGTGCTCGGGGTCCTCGCCGCGGGCAGCGCCGTCGACCTCGGCTGGGTCGTGCACCGCAAGCGTCGCGGCGAGCCCGGCTGACCACAAGCGACGTCGAACGAGGCGAGCAGGAAGTGATGCGCAGGACGACGAAGGTCGAACGGACGTTCACCAACCGCCGCGAAGCAGGCGTGAGGCTGGCGCGAACACTCGCCGAGCGGCGCTGGGTGCGGCCGGTCGTACTGGGGCTGGCGCGAGGCGGGGTACCCGTCGCCGCCGAGGTGGCACGCCTGCTCGACGCCCCGCTCGGGGTGGTGGTGGCGCGAAAGATCGGCGCGCCCGGCAGGCCGGAGTTCGGCGTCGGCGCGGTGACCGCGCACGGACCCGCCAACTACGACGCGGCAGGCGTTCGCGCGCTGGGCATCTCCGCCGACGAGTTGGACGCGGTCTCCGAACGCGAACGTGCCGAAGCCCAGCGCAGGGCACGGCTGTACCAGCGTGGCAGGCAGCCGCAGCCGGTGGAGGGCCGCGACGTGATCGTCGTGGACGACGGCCTCGCCACCGGTGTCACCGCCACGGCGGCGCTGCGGGCCATTCGCCAGGAAGGCCCCCGGACGCTGGTCCTCGCCGCGCCGGTGTGTGCCGCGCAGGCCGCGGCGGCACTACGGGCGGAGGCCGACGAGGTGGTCTGCGCCTGGCTGCCGGAACGCTTTCATGCCGTCGGCGAGTGGTATTCCGACTTCTCCCAGACCACCGACGACGAGGTGATCCGACTTCTCGACGAGGGGAGCCAGGCATGACGGTGCCCTTCGACGTCACGACCGAGACGGCCGCGCTGGCGGGCGACCTGACCGTGCCGGCCGACGCCCGCGGCGTGGTGGCGTTCGCACACGGCTCCGGCAGCTCCCGGCACAGCCCGCGCAACATCGCGGTCGCCAAAACGTTGCAGGACAACCAGCTGGCCACGCTGCTGTTCGACCTGCTCAGCAGCGACGAGGAGGAGCTCGACCGGCAGACGGCACGGTTGCGTTTCGACATCGACCTGCTGACCGCTCGGCTGGTCACCGCTGTGGATCAGCTGTCGAAGGGCGAGCACACCCGAGGGCTGCCCATCGGGCTGTTCGGCGCCAGCACGGGCGCGGCCGCCGCGCTGGCGGCCGCCGCGCGCAGGCCCGACCTGGTGCAGGCGGTGGTGTCCAGGGGAGGGCGGCCGGACCTGGCCGGTGACGCACTCGAGGACGTGAGGGCGCCGGTGCTGCTCGTCGTCGGCGAGCGCGACCGGCAGGTACTCACGCTCAACGAGCAGGCCGCGCGGCGGTTACGCGCTCCGCACGAGATCCAGGTGGTCTCCGGTGCCACGCACCTGTTCGAGGAACCCGGTGCGCTGCAGCGGGTCGCCGAACTGGCCGGTGACTGGCTGCGCACCTACCTCACCGAACGGCAGGATGCCTCGCCTTCGTAGGGTGGGGGCATGGACAGCGTGCGGTTGATCGAGCAGTGGCCCGTCGACGACGCGGCGGTGGCGGTGGTGGCCGCCGACGGCACGGTGCTGGGCGCACACGGTGACGGCGGCAGGGTGTTCGCGCTCGCGTCGGTGACCAAGCTCCTCACCGCGTACACGGCGCTGATCGCCATCGAGGAGGGCGTGGTCGAGCTCGACACGCCCGCGGGGCCGCCGGGATCGACGGTCCGGCACCTGCTCGCCCACACCTCCGGCCTCGGCTTCGACGACCACCGCGTGCTCGCTCCTGCGGGGCAGCGCAGGATGTACTCCAGCACCGGGTTCGATCAGCTCGCCGACGCGCTCACCGAACACTCCGGTATCGCCTTCGGCGACTACCAGCAGGAGGCGCTGCTCGACCCGCTGCGAATGTCACGGACGCGGCTGGAGGGTTCCCCCGGCTCCGGCGCGTCGTCCACTGTGGATGACCTGGTTGCGTTCGCCGCCGAGTTGCAGTCACCGAAGCTGGTCGCGGCCTCGACGCTGGACGCGGCGACCACGGTGGCGTTTCCCGGCCTGGACGGCGTGCTGCCGGGTTTCGGGCAGCAAAAGCCCAACGACTGGGGTCTCGGTTTCGAGATCCGGGACGGCAAGAGCCCACACTGGACGGGCAGCCGCAGCTCGCCCCGCACGTTCGGCCACTTCGGACAGTCAGGCACGTTCCTGTGGGTCGACCCTGACGCCGGTGCGGCCTGCGTGGCGCTCACCGACCGGCAGTTCGGGGCGTGGGCGGCAAAGGTCTGGCCTGCGTTCACCGACGCGGTGCTCGCCGAGTTGGGACACTGAACTGGGCCACTGAGTCGGGACCACTGAGCCGGGACCGCTGAGGTCGCCTGTCATGCGGTGATGACCCGGATCGGTGAGCCCTGGGCGAAGGCCGCGATGTCGGCGACCGCGTCGCGGTAGAACACCTCGTAGACGTCGCGGGTGACGTAGCCGATGTGTGGGGTCAGCACCGTGTTCGGCAGCGACCGCAGCGGGTGGTCCGCAGGCAGCGGCTCGGTGTCGTAGACGTCCAGTGCCGCGCCGCCGATGTCGCCCTGTCGCAGCGCCTGCACCAGCGCGGACTCGTCCACGATGGGGCCGCGGGAGGTGTTCACCAGCAGCGCCGTCGGCTTCATGAGCGCGAACTCGGCCGCCGTGACCAGCCCCCGGGTGCGTTCGCCCAGCACCAGGTGGATCGACAGCACGTCGGACTCGGCGAACAGCCGCTCCTTCGACACCGCTGTGACGCCGTGCTCGGCGGCACGCTCCGGTGTGAGGTTGTGGCTCCAGGCGATCGTGCGCATGCCGAAGGCCTGCCCGATGCCCGCGACCCGCGACCCGAGCCTGCCCAGCCCGAGCAGGCCGAGCGTGCTGCCGTGCAGGCTGGTGCCGAGGGTGGTCTGCCAGCCGCCCTCCCGCATCGCGCGCTCCTCCTTGGGCAGGTGCCGCACCGCGGCCAGGATCAGCGCCCACGTCAGTTCCGCCGTCGGATGCGGCAGGTAACCGGTGCCACAGACCACGATGCCCCGCCTGGTCGCGGCGGCCACGTCGATCGAGGCGTTGCGATGTCCCGTGGTCACCAGCAGCCGCAGGTCCGGCAGCCCGGCGAGCACTTCGTCCGGGAACGGGGTGCGCTCCCGCATCGCGACAACCACATCGAACCCGGCGAGGCGCCGCACCAGCTCGTCGCGGTCGGCGATGTGGCGGGTGAACACCTCGATGTCGGCGTGCAGCGAGTCCCAGTCGGCCAGGCTCAGCGCGACGTTCTGGTAGTCGTCCAGGATCGCGATCTTCATGCCCTCACGCTAGAGCACGCGCACGTCCACCCACACCAGGTGGTGGTCGGAGGCATCGCCCAACCGGTCCAGCACCGACCCCGGCACCGGCCAGAACACCCCGTCACCTCGCACACCGAGGCCACGGGCGGGCAACACGTAGTCCACCCGCAGGTTGCCGGGCGCGCTGTCACCGAAGTCGGCGGTGTCCAGCCAGGGGCTGCCCTCGTGGTCGGTGTTGGCGCCGCCCTGCTCCCGCGCGGCCACCGCGGCACCGAGGCTGGCGGGGCGCGTGTCGTGCACCCGTGGCGCCCGCAGCAGCTGCCGGATCGCGCCGGGCACGCTGTCGCCGTCGGCGGGATCGGCGTTGTAGTCGCCCGCGACCACGAATCGCTGCCCCGGCGCCAACCCGCCACGCCTGCCCTCGTCGTCGTAGATGTAGTCGCCCTTTCCCGGCGTCACGTAGTCGGCCCAGAACCTGATCTCGTCGTGGTTGCGCGTTCCGTTGCGGTCCTCGGGGCCGTCGAAGGTGGGCGGAGTGGGGTGCGCAGCCAGCAGGTGCACGGTGCGGCCATCGACGCGGATCGGGACGTCCCAGTGGGACTTGGACGAAAGCCGCAGCACCTGCAGGATCCGCGGCGAGTACCAGTCGCCGGGTCGAGGGGTGGCGGGATCGTCGGGCAGCAGCGCACCAGGCAGGTCACTCCAGCGGAACCGCTGGAAGGTGCGCACTCGCGCGCTGTCGATCGGGTAGCGCGACAGCACCACCATCCCGTACTGGCCCTCGAACTGCCCGAACCCGTGCGCGTCGTTGCCACCACCGACGCGCCCGTCGCGGTCGAGGTCGTAGCCGGTGGGCACACCGGTGTTCACCGGCGCGGTGAAGGAGTAGCGGTAGTCGATCGGCCGGGCGCCCTGCTGGCTCACCGACAGGTAGTTGTCGCGAAACGCGTTGACCGCCGCGTCGCCCGGCACGTAGTCGAACTCGTTGAGCAGCAGCACGTCCGGGCGGACCCGCTGGATCACCTCGGCCACCTCACGCGCCTGTGGATCATCCGGGGTGGACAGATCCGCCAGCAGTTCGCCCTGCTGCGCACGGTTCAGCGAGGCGTTGAACGTGGCGAACCGCACGCCGCCGCTGTCGCGCTGCGGCGCCGCCTGCGCCGCGGGAACGCCCACCACCAGCAACACCACCGCCGCCAGTGCGGCGGGCACCTTCGACAACCCGATCACGGGCAGACCGTAGCCGCCGAAGGTGAACGACGGGCGGCTTTCGCGCCAACCGGTGCGGTCACCGCGCTGTCAGTCCAGCGGCAGTGGCAGCACCCTCCCGGTGGCCTCCCGCAGCGCATCCCGCATCGCCTCGCGCGGCGCGCTCAGCCCGGTGAACTGCTCCACCTGCCCGAAGGACTGATGCAGCAGCATGTCGAGGCCGGTGGCGACGCGCCCGCCGCGATCGGTCACCGCGGCGGCCAGCGGGGTCGGCCACGGATGGTAGATCACGTCGAGCACGCATCCCACGGGCGCCAGCCGTGCCGCGTGCTCGGCCACAGCATCCGGCGGTACGGTGCTGACCAGCACCGAGGCGTCCGACGCGCAGCCGCCGAAGTCCGCTTCGGACCAGCGTCGCACCTCGACGCCCAGCCCCGCGCGCTTGGCGGCGGCCACCGTCTCGTGCGCCCTGGCGGGTTCGCGCACCACCAGTCGCACCTGCGCCAGCCCCAGCCGCGCCAATCCCACCACGGCTGCCGCGGCGGTCGCGCCCGCGCCGAGCACAACGGCGACCCGGCCGCCGCCTTCCCGAAAACCGCCCGCCGCTCGCAACGCACCCACCACGCCGTCCACGTCGGTACAGTCGGCCAGCCAGCCCCCGGACTCCAGGTGGACAAGGGTGTTGGCCGCGCCCACCGTCGAGGCACGCGGTGTGGCAGTGGTCGCGAACTCCAGTGCCGCCCGCTTGCCCGGCATGGTCACCGAAAGGCCGGCCCACCGGGCATCGAGGCCGCGCACGAACGCGGGCAACCCCTCGGCGTCGACCTCCAGCCGCTCGTAGCTCCAGCCGTGCAGGCCGAGCGCGCGGTAGGCGGCCTCGTGCAACACCGGCGACAGCGAGTGCGCCACCGGCTTGCCGAGCACCGCCGCCCGGCACCGGGCGTCAGTAGACCCCACGGTTCCTCGCGTCTTCGGCCTTGCGGTCGTGCTCGGCCTGCGTCTTCGAGAAGCAGGAAAGGCCGTTGGTCTCGCACTTCACGAAGTACAGGTAGTCACCCTCGGCCGGTTCCCGTGCCGCCTTGATCGCCTCCGCACTCGGCGCGGAGATCGGTGTCGGCGGCAGCCCGTAGTTGCGGTAGGTGTTGTAGGGCCCCTCGCGCGCACGGTCGTCGCCGGTCGTGCGCACTTCCGGCCGGTCGAGCACGTAGTTCACGGTGGAGTCCAGGCCGAGGTGCATCCGGATGTCCAGCCGGTTGTAGATCACGCTGGCGACCTTGGTGAAGTCGTGCTCCACCCCCTCCCGTTCCACCAGCGAAGCGATGATCAACACCTGGTACGGGCTGTACGGGGTGCTTCCCGCCCCGTCGGGCAGCCCGGCAGCCTGCATCCGGATGGTGGACACCCGCAGCACCTCCGACAGCAAGGTGCGCGCGTCCCAGCCCGGCCGCACGTCGTACACGCCCGGAGCGATGAGTCCCTCCAGCCTGCGCCTCGGGTCGGCCTCGGAGGCGGGACCCGCGGCCCAGGGCGGTACGCCGAGTTCGGCCAGGTCGGTGGTGGCGGCCACCTCGCGCAGCCGCTGCGGCCGCACACACGTGCTCTTGCCGTTCAGTTCCGCGCACGAGGCCTTGGAAAGCAGCGAGAACACCCCCGGCGTCACCGAACCGTCGGGCTGGGTGATGTCGTCGAGTTGCGTGCCCGCGCGAAGCTGAAGCTGTCCCACGCGTGCTTCGTCCTGCACCAGGCGCGCCACCGCGTCGGTGCCGGGCAGCTTCGTCTTCAGCACGTAGTAGCCGGGCTGGATGCCCAGCACCCGCTGGTCGCCCTCACTGGCGGCGACGAAGGCCTCCGCGCTGGCCACCACGTCCAACTCGGCCAGTTTCGTGGCGATCGCCCTGGTCGAGTCGCCTTCCTCGACTTGCAGCAGGACATCGGTCTCGCCGGGGCCGTCGTAGTCCGCGTAGCCGAACCCGAGCAGTTCGCGGGCACCGTAGTAGGCACCGCCCGCCAGCAGCACGAGTACCGTCAACGCCGCCAGCCAACCCAGGAAGCGCCTGCCGTGCCGCGCCTGCCTTCCCGTGTCCGGCTCGTCGTCGCGCGGCAGTTCGCGCTCGTCGTCGGCGCCGCGATCGGGCTCGTCGCCCGCGGCATCGGCGTCGACGAGGTCGTCGTAGGCCTCGTCGAGATCCAATTCGAGAACGTCGGTGGGATTCTCGTCCACGGGCACGCCGTCGTTGGGGGAACGCCTGCGCCGGGGCCGCTGCTCGGCGCGGCGAGCGGGCGGCCGGGGTGCGCGTTCCACCGGCGGCGGACCCGGCGGCTCGGCTCTCTCGTCGGCTCGCCGGGGCGGCCTGGGGGGCGGCGCCGGCTCCGCTTGGCTGCGCCGTCCTCGCCTGCCCGCCGGCCGGCGTGGTGCCGGCTGCTCTCCGGCGGCTCCCCGCTGCGGGGGTTCCTGCGGGTCGCCCCCGTCGGTCGGCGCCGACCGCTGCGGCGGCTGCGCGGCGCGCCTGCGCCCGCGGCCGTCGTGAGGAGAGGTCATCGTCGGGTCTCCCCCCTCGCCAGTGCGGCACTCCTGGCGTCGAGCCAGCCCTGCAGGATCTCCACCGCCGCGGCCTGGTCCACGACCGCGCGCTGCTTGCGGCCCTTGACACCGCGCTGCGACAGCATCCGGCTGGCGCTGACGGTGGTGAGCCGCTCGTCGGCCAGCCTGACCGCGACCGGCGCGACCCGACCCGCCAGACGTTCGGCGTAGTCGGCGGCCGTCGCCGCGGCCGCACCGTGCCGGTCGGCCAGCGTTCTCGGCAGTCCCACGATCACCTCGACCACCTCATTCTCGGTGACAATCCGGGCCAACTCGTCGAGATCGCTGTCGTCGTCCGCATCACGCGACAGGGTAGCGAGCGGTGTCGCGAGGATCGGGGCGGGATCGCTCAGCGCGACACCGACCCGCACCGACCCCACGTCCACGGCCAGCCTGCGACCGGCCCCCGGGTCGTGCTCACCCGGGCGGTCAGGACGGATGTCGCTCACCCTGCCGCTACGGCGCCTCGCAGCGCGCCGATGGCCTGCTCGACGCCCGCGGGGTTGGTGCCACCGCCCTGCGCCATGTCCGCCTTGCCGCCGCCGCGGCCACCGACGGCCTCGGCGAAGGACGGCACCAGCTTGCCTGCGGCCAGGCCCTTGTCCCGAGCCGCCGCCGTGGTCGCGACGACGAAACTGACCTTCTCACCCGACGGCGCGAACAGCGCCACCACACCCGGCCGCGAACCCAGCCGGTTGCGGACCTCTCCGGCGAGCGTGCGAAGGGCACCCGCATCGACGTCGCCGTCGAGCTTCTCGGCCACGACAGCGACCCCGGCGACGTCTCGCGCCCGCTCGGCCAGCGACCCCGCCGACCCCAGCACCTGCTGCGTACGCAGCCGCTCGATCTCCTTCTCGGCGTTGCGCAACCTCGTTAGCACGTCCTCGATCCGGCCGGGCAGCTGCTCGGTCGGGACCTTGAGGGTGCCCGCCAGCTGCGAAACCAGCAGCTGCTCCTTACGCACGTGGCGCAGCGCGTCGGTGCCGACCAGGGCCTCCACCCGGTGCACGCCCGAACCGATCGAGGCGTCGCCGACCAGCTTCACCAGCCCCAGTTCGCCGATCCGACCGACGTGCGTACCACCGCACAGCTCGCGGGAGTAGTCGCCCATGTCGACCACGCGCACCTGGTTGCCGTACTTCTCGCCGAACAACGCGATCGCGCCCAGCTCCAGCGCCTTGTCCTTGGTGGTGGTGTAGGACTGCACCTCGACGTCGGTCTGCAGGTAGTCGTTGACCTCCTCCTCCACCGAGGTCAGCAGGTCGGCCGACACCGAGCCGGGGGTGGTGAAGTCGAACCGCATCCGGCCGGGCGAGTTGAGCGAACCTGCCTGCGCCGCGCGCCTGTCGTACGCGCCGCGCACGGCGGCGTGCACCAGGTGGGTGGCCGAGTGCGAGCGCGCGATGGCGGATCTGCGGGTGGCGTCCACCGACGCGACCAGTTCGGTGTCGATCGCCACCTCGCCGCCGACCACCTCGACCCGGTGCACGAACAGGCCGGGCACCAGCTTCTGCACGTCCAGCACCTTCAGCTCGACACCGTGCCCGACGAGCACGCCGGTGTCGGCGATCTGACCACCGCTCTCGGCGTAGAACGGGGTGCGGTCCAGCACCAGTTCCGCCGTGTGTCCCTCACCGACGACCGCGGCGGGCCGCCCGTCCTCCAGCAGCGCGATCACCCTGGCGGTGGCCTGCAGGTCGGTGTAGCCGAGGAACTCGGTCTCGCCGTGCTGCTCCAGCACCTTTCGGTAGGCGGAGAGGTCGCCCCGGCCGGTCTTGCGGGCGGCCGCGTCCGCCTTGGCGCGCTGCCGCTGCTGCTCCATCAGCGTGCGGAAGCCCTCCTCGTCGACCGAAAGGCCCTGCTCCTCGGCCATCTCCAGGGTCAGGTCGATCGGGAAGCCGTAGGTGTCGTGCAGTTGGAAGGCTTTGTCCCCGGCCAGCATCGTGCCACCGGAGCGGCGGGTCTCCTCTGCTGCCAGGTCGAAGATGCGCGAACCGCTGGTCAGCGTGGAAAGGAAGGTTTCCTCCTCCACGCGCATCACGTCGCTGATCCGGTCGAAGTCGCGAGCGACCTCCGGGTAGGACGGTGCCATGGCGTCGCGCACCACCGCGGCGAACTCCGGCAGCACGGGCTCGTGCACCCCGAGCAACCGCACCGAGCGCACGATGCGGCGCAGCAGCCTGCGCAGCACGTAGCCTCTGGCCTCGTTGCCGGGGGTAACGCCGTCGGCGATGAGCATGGCGCCGGAACGGGCGTGATCGGCGATGACGCGGAAGCGAACGTCGTCGGCGTGGTCGGCCCCGTAGCGGCGCCCTGAGAACTCCTCCGCACGCGCGATCACCGGCCGCACCAGGTCGGTCTCGTACACGTTGGCGACACCCTGCAACAGGTAGGCGACCCGCTCCACGCCCATGCCGGTGTCGATGTTCTTCTTGGGCAGCTCACCGACGACCGGGTGGCCCTTCTTCGGGCTGCCCTCGCCTCGGATGTCCTGCATGAAGACCAGGTTCCAGATCTCGAGGTAGCGGTCCTCGTCCACGACGGGGCCGCCCTCCCTGCCGAACTCGGGACCGCGGTCGTAGTAGATCTCCGAGCACGGCCCGCCGGGGCCGGGCACCCCCATGTCCCAGTAGTTGTCCTCGGCGCCACGGAACTGGATGCGCTCCGACGGCAGGCCCGCGACCTCGCGCCACAGCGCTGCGGTCTCGGCGTCGTGCTCGTAGACGGTGGCCCACAACCGGTCGGGGTCGAACCCGAACCCGCCCTCGTCCTGGGAGCTGGTGATCAGTTCCCAGGCTCGCTCGATGGCGCCCTCCTTGAAGTAGTCGCCGAAGGAGAAGTTGCCCGCCATCTGGAAGAACGTGTTGTGCCGGGTGGTCTTGCCGACCTCGTCGATGTCACCGGTGCGCACGCACTTCTGCACGCTGGTGGCGCGCGGGTAGGGCGGCGGCACCTCGCCGAGGAAGTACGGCTTGAACTGCACCATGCCCGCGTTGACGAACAGCAGCGTCGGGTCGTCCAGGATCAGCGAGGCGCTGGGAACCCTGGTGTGACCGTGCTTTTCGAAGTAGTCGAGAAATCGCTTGTTGATCTCGTGTGTTTCCACTGGCTTTCCTCGGGAATGGGCTCGTCGGCACGCTCACCGGTGCCCGAGCCGGGATCGGGGACGGCTGCGGCGGCGGAGTGCGTACCGGAAGGCTTCCCGGCTCAGCTCTCCGCCCGGCGCGCTCGCCGCGCGCGCGGCTGCGAAGCGGAGTGCCTTCCGCTCCGCTCGACAGCAGCCTGGCGCGTGGTGGCCCGCCTCGCAGGCAGACCACTGCGCTGCTCCACGATGTCGTTCAGCTCGGTCTCCCGCTCGCTCATCCCGGCACGGACGTCCGCACCGAAGGCACCGATGGCGCTCGCGAGCTCACTCACGGCGTCACCTACGTTCGAGGCTAACCCCGCGGGAGTGGCTTGACGAGCCGCCTGACCGGCCTTGCGGGTGAGCGCCACCCCGGTGGCGACGCCGATCCCCAGCCAGAACAGCCTCCTCATCCCCTACCGCCCTTCCGGCGGCGGCGGGAGTGCCTGCCCTCGCCGTCCTTGCCCTTGCGGCGCGCCCGCACGGCCTTGGTGATGCCGTACGACAGCGCGGCCGTCTTGACCAGCGGCCCGCCCAGCGTGGCCGTGAACACCGACGACAGCGCGGAGACGTTGCCTGAGACGGCCTGCGCGTTCGCCGTGATGCCGTCAACTCGCTCCAACTGGGTGTTGACGTGCGTGATCGTGTCATTGGCCCCGTGCAGCAGCGGGTCGGTGTTCTCGTGTGCCTTGCGGATGGCGATCGTGGCCTCGTCGAGCGTGCGGCCGAGCTTGACCAACGCGATCGCCGCGAACAACACCAGCAACACGAAGGCGCCCGCGGCGATCAACGCGGCGATCTGCCCTGCCGACACGTGCCCTCCTAAGGTTCGGTGACGACGCCGATTCGGGCGTCAGGCTACCGCGCGTCGTCGGCCGAGCCCGGAGCGCCCTGCCGGTCGTTGACCACATGGTGTTCACGCACCTCGCGCGACACCCGTCAGGGCTGTCGCGGCTGGTGTGCGCGCACGGTCCGGCGCAGCTTGGGCACCCGCTCGGCCAGTGCTCGTTCCGCTCCACGCTGGGTGGGGTTGTAGTAGTCCGTGCCGAGCAGTTCGTCGGGTGGGTACTGCTGGGCCAGCACACCTTCGGCGGCATCGTGCGGATAGCGGTAGCCGGTGGCGTTGCCGAGCCGGGTGGCGCCCGCGTAGTGGCCGTCGCGCAGGTGCGGCGGCACCGTGCCCACCCGGCCCGCCCGCACGTCGGCGAGGGCGGCGTCGATGGCGGTGATGACGGCGTTCGACTTGGGCGCCGTGGCCAGGTGCACGGTGGCCTGCGCCAACGCCAGCCTGCCCTCCGGCATGCCGATGAACTGCACGGCGTTGGCGGCGGCGACCGCGGACTGCAGCGCGGTGGGGTCAGCCATGCCGATGTCCTCGCTGGCGTGCACGACGAGCCGTCTCGCGATGAACCGCGGGTCCTCGCCCGCTTCGATCATGCGGGCGAGGTAGTGCAGCGCCGCGTCGACGTCGGAGCCCCTGATCGATTTGATGAACGCGCTGGTCACGTCGTAGTGCTGGTCACCGTCGCGGTCGTAGCGCACGGCGGCCTTGTCCACACATGACTCCACGGTGGCCAGTTCGATGGTGCCGTGCTCGGTGGCCGACGCCGCGTCGGCGGCGGCCTCCAGCGCGGTCAGCGCCCTGCGGGCGTCCCCGGCGGCCAGCCGAACCAGGTGGTCCAGTGCCTCGTCGGTGAGCTGGAACCGGCAGGCCAACCCGCGCTGCTCGGTCAGCGCGCGGCCGAGCACGTCGCGGATGTCGTCGTCGGTCAGCGGGCGCAGTTGCAGCACCAGTGAACGCGACAGCAACGGCGACACCACGGAGAACGAGGGGTTCTCCGTGGTCGCGGCCACGAGCAGCACCGTGCGGTCCTCCACCGCGCCCAGCAGCGCGTCCTGCTGCGTCTTGGAGAAGCGGTGTACCTCGTCGATGAACAGCACGGTGTCCTCGCCGTTGTAGCGGCGGCGACGCCTGGCCTCCTCGATCACACCTCGGACTTCCTTCACCCCCGCCGACAGCGCCGACAGTGCGACGAACCGCCTGCCGGTCGCCGTGGAGACCAGGTTGGCAAGGGTGGTCTTGCCGGTGCCGGGAGGGCCGTGCAGCAGCACCGACGCCGGGGCGGCGCCTTCGACGAGTCTGCGCAGCGGCGCGCCGTCGGTGAGCAGGTGCCGCTGCCCGACGACCTCGTCCAGCGTGCGGGGCCGCATCCGCACCGCGAGTGGCGCCCCCGGCGGCGGCTGCTGCGGTCGCGGGGCCAGGTCCGGCTGCTCCGGCGGCGGGGCCACATCGGGGTTCACCGTGAACAGTTCGTCTTGGTGCACACCTCGACGTTAGCCCGGGGCACCGACGGCCGGGGCCGCCCCGTCCGTAGCGGCGCTGTCGCAGGCCCGTCGCGGTGGGTCGCTCGCGGACACCGACAGCCGGGCTCGGCGACCCGCGGACCTGAGCATGATCCCGGCGGCGTGCGGCAGCAGGTCGCGACCCCTCCGCCACAGCCACGGCACACCACGGGTGAGCAGCCAGCCGAGATGGTCGACGGCCGTGGTGGTGGCGCCGCCGGAGCAGGCGAGGCTGACCGGCGACGGGACCGCGAAGCCGGCCGTGCGCAGCCGCTCGGTGAAGGCCCTCGCCAGCAGCCGGTGCCCGAGTTCGGAGGGGTGCAGCCGGTCCACGCTCCACGACGTGAGGTCGTAGGTGCCTGGCAGCGCGTCCAGATCGACACACGGGACGCCCGCGGCCCGCACCGCGGTGTCGACGGCGGTGTTGAGTTCGGTGATCCGGTCACGCAGCGCCCGGCGCAGTGGTGCGGGCAGCCGGAACACGCGGCCGTGATCGTGGAACCGCACGGCAACCGGCACCGTGCCGACAGCGACGAGTTCGGCGAGCACACCGTGCAGGTCGGTGGCGACGGCGTGCGGGTCGAAGTCGGAACGCAACGTGTCGTTCATACCCGCCACCACGAGGGCGACATCGGCACGGTGGGCGCGGGCTGCCGGTAGTTGATCGCGGAGCACGCAACGGACGCGCGCACCGGTGAAGGAGCAGTTCAGGTACCCGTCGGGCGCGATACCGAGCGCGGCGGCGACGAGCGGACCGACACCTCTCCACGTCCCGTCGGCCATCGGGTCGCCGAGGCCGACCGCCGTCGAGTCACCGACCACCACCAGTCGCCGCGCCGGGCGAATGTCGCTTGGCACGTGGATGACGATGGAGCATGTGGGCTCACCGGCGGTGATGCCGGGGTAACGCCGTCAGGACGGTACGACGAACGATCGGTGCCGGCGTGGCCGCACGCCTGCCCCGTCACAGCCCCGTCACAAGCTCCGTCGGCGAGGCGGTCGCATGCTCGCTCCACCGTTCGCCCGATATCGCCCACCCGCACGGCCGCGCAGGCCGGCTCCCGTGGCCTGCCGCCCGGCCAGGGGAGCCGGAGCGCAGAACTCACGGGCCGGAGCGCAGAACTCACGGGCCGGAGCGCAGAACTCGCGGGCCAGAGTGGAGGGACTCGCCGACGAGAGCGCGGGCCGGAACGCAGAACTCGCGAGCCGGAGCGCAGAACTCGCCGACGGGAGCGCAGGACTCGCGAGCCGGAGTGCAGCTTGGGTTCAAGGGGTCGTCGCAACACCGTGATGGGGAGGTGTTGGGTGGGACGATCATCGGTGGTGGTGGGAAGGCCGTTGGTGGGGTCGCCGGGCCGGCCTGGGGTGGGGCGGCGTGAGGATCGGCAGCGGTTCTGGGTCGAGATCGCGCGGGGTGTGTCGACCCGTGAAGCGAGTGTTGTTGCGGGTGTGTCGGTGACGGTGGGGCAGCGGTGGTTCCGTGAGGCTGGCGGGATGCCGTCGATCAGTCAGGCTCGGGTGTCGGGCCGCTATGTGTCGTTCGCTGAGCGGGAGGAGATCGCGCTGCTGCGTGCCCAGGAGTTGGGGGTGCGCCAGATCGCTCGCCGTATCGGGCGGTCCGCGTCGACGGTGTCGCGGGAGTTGCGCCGTAACGCCGCCACCGGCCATCGCCGCCCGGAGTATCGGGCGAGCACGGCTCAATGGCATGCCGACCGGCGTGCCCGCCGCCCGAAGACCGCCAAGCTTGCTGATAACGACGCGTTGCGGGCCTATGTGCAGGATCGGCTGGCGGGGCGGATCACCCACCCGGACGGGTATCGCAGGCCGGGTCCGCTGGTGGGGCGTTGGAACGGGCGGCGTCACGGGCGGCGGGCGGATCGCCGGTGGACATGGGCGTGGAGCCCGGAACAGATCGCCCACCGGCTCGTGCTCGACTACCCGGAGGACGAGACTATGCGGATCTCACACGAAGCGATCTACCAAGCGTTGTACGTCCAGGGCCGTGGCGGGTTGCGCCGTGAGCTGACCGCGTCGCTGCGCACCGGCAGGGCGCTGCGCCAGCCCCGCGAGCGCAGCCGCCGGGGACGCCCGCACGTCACACCCGGAGTGATGATCTCCCAACGCCCCGCCGAGGCCGCCGACCGCGCGGTGCCCGGGCACTGGGAAGGTGACCTCATCCTCGGATCAGACAGCTCCGCGATCGGCACCCTCGTGGAGCGCACCACCCGGTTCACCATGCTGCTGCACCTGCCCCGCATGCCCGGACACCACCAGACACCCCCGGTGAAGAACGGGCCCGCCCTCGCCGGACACGGCGCCGAGGCCGTGCGCAACGCCATCGCCGCCCAGATCACCACGCTACCCACACAACTACGCCGATCACTGACCTGGGACCAAGGAGCGGAGCTGGCCCAACACACCCAACTCCGCATCCAAACCGGAACCGAGATCTACTTCTGCGATCCCCACTCACCCTGGCAACGCGGCACCAACGAAAACACCAACGGCCTGCTACGCCAATACTTCCCCAAAGGCACCGACCTCACCCGCTGGGACCACCACGACCTCGACACCGTCGCCACCGCCCTCAACCAACGACCCCGCAAAACCCTCGGATGGCGCACCCCCGCCGAAGCCCTCAACGACAAACTACAATCCATCCCCACAACCAACGTTGCAACGACCACTTGAATCCACCCAGGACTCGCGGTCAGCGGAACGCCGGGTACAGCGCGAGCGCGAGCTTCGGGCCGAAGCGTGCATCCAGCGCGCTCGCGACGGTGGCGGCGTGCTCGGCCACGGCATCGGCACCACCACGCTCGGCGTACTGGGCGAGGTCGCGCCACCAGGTGACCAGGGCTGCCGCCCGGCTGCTCGGCGACGCCGACCGCACTCCGGTGAGGCCGGGCAGGTCACGCCAGGTCGCCAGCCACACCTGCACCAGCTGCGTGTCCAGCAGGTAGGCGGCCAGCGTTTCGTCGTCGGCCAGCGCGGGCCACAACTGGACCACCTCGGCGCGCCACGCGGCGACCATCGCCTCGCTCATGCCCGCCGGAAGCGCCAGCGAGTCGGGGCTGGACGCGAACGGCACCCGCAGGTGCGCGGCGTCCGCGAGCGCGCTGCGGACCCTGCCTCGCTCGAAATCGAGGAACCGGACTCCGCCGCTGGTGACCAGGTTGTTGTCCGGCCACAGGTCCACCGGGCTGAACGCGCGGTAGCACGCCGACCTGGCGTGCTCGCCCGCCCGCTCCACCGCGTCACGGACCGGCTCGGGTGTGGACACGCCGAAGTTGTCCCGAAGCAACACGGTGAGCTCGGTGACGGCCTCGAACGGCAACGTGTCGTCGCCGAGACCGGCGTCCGCGCCTTCGCCGCGCAAGCCGTCCTCGGCCCTGCCCTTGCCGCTCAGCCTGCGCAGCAGCGCGTTGAAGTCGGCCTCCCGGCTGGCGGTGGCCGAATGCATCCGACCGAGCGAGCGCGCCCAGGACAGCAGCGCGGTCTCGGCTGCCCGACTGTCGCCGCCACGCAACTTGTCCTGCAGGGTGGGTGCGCGACCGAGATCGTCGATCACCAGGATGCGCTGCTCGCCGTTGTGCGCCAGCAGCTCGGGGCACATGCGTTCCTCCGGGGGCAACGCCGTGAACAGCTGGTAGCTGGCGGCTTCCCTGGCGAACGGGTCAGGCCCGCCGGGAGGTGGCGACCCGGGGTAGTGCTTGATGACGAGTGTGCGGGGCAGCGCGAACGAGGACGAGGCCACCCGCGCTCTGACCACGGTCGCGGGACCGCTGCCCGCGAGGTCCTCGGCGTCGACCAGGCTGACCGAACTGCCGAAGCGTTGCGCGAGAACCGACTCCGCGGCCGCGACCGCGGAGTCGACAGGTAGCGGTTTCTCTCCTGCTCCGACTGGCGAGTCGTCGGTAGAGGAGGCATCCACAATCATTGTTCACGACCCTACTAGTGAAGGAGTGACGCTGACCAGGAGGTGATCGCCCGCGCTGCGGCCCCTGAGGGAGGCGCTACGCGCGCTGCTTCGGCTTGGCGTCGACACCGGCTTCCTTGCGCTGCTCCGCCGTGATGGGCGCGGGTGCGCCGGTCAGCGGGTCGTCGCCGCCGCCGGTCTTCGGGAAGGCGATCACGTCGCGCAGCGACTCCGACCCGGACAGTAGCATCACGATCCGGTCCCAGCCGAACGCGATACCGCCGTGCGGTGGGGCGCCGTACTCGAAGGCGTCGAGCAGGAATCCGAACTTCTCCTCCGCCTGCTCCTCTGAGATGCCCATGACCTCGAAAACCCGCTTCTGCACGTCCACCCGATGGATACGGATCGAGCCGCCGCCGATCTCGTTGCCGTTGCACACCACGTCGTAGGCGTAGGCGAGCGCGTTGCCGGGGTCGGTCTCGAACTTGTCGATCCATTCCGGGGTGGGTGAGGTGAACGCGTGGTGCAGCGCGGTCCACTTGCCGGAACCGATCGCGACGTCGTCGGTCTCCTCGGCGGGCTCGAACAGCGGAGCGTCCACCACCCACACGAACGACCACGCGGCATCGTCGATCAGACCGAGCCGGTGCGCGATCTCCACCCGTGCCGCGCCGAGCAGGTGCCGGGCGTCCTTTGCCTTGCCCGCCGCGAAGAACACGCAGTCACCCGGCCGCGCGCCCACCGCCTCGGCAAGGCCCGCCCGCTCGTGCTCGGCGAGGTTCTTGGCCACCGGACCACCGAGCGTGCCGTCCTCGCCGACCAGGACGTAGGCCAGACCCTTGTGGCCGCGTTGCCGCGCCCAGTCCTGCCACGCGTCCAGCTGGCGACGCGGCTGGTCGGCGCCACCTGGCATCACCACCGCGCCCACGTACGGTGCCTGGAACACCCGGAACGGGGTGTCGGCGAAGAACTCGGTGAGTTCACTGAGTTCCAGGCCGAACCTCAGGTCGGGCTTGTCGGTGCCGTACTTGGCCATGGCCTCGGCGTAGGTGATGCGCGGGAACGGCGTTGCCACTTCCACCCCGACGAGCCGCCACAGCGCGGCGAGGACGTCCTCGCTGAGCGCGATCACGTCGTCCTGCTCGACGAAGCTCATCTCGATGTCGAGCTGGGTGAACTCGGGCTGGCGGTCCGCGCGGAAGTCCTCGTCCCGGTAGCAGCGGGCGATCTGGTAGTAGCGCTCCAGGCCACCGACCATGAGCAACTGTTTGAACAGCTGCGGCGACTGCGGCAGCGCGTACCACGAACCAGGGCGCAGCCGGGCGGGGACCACGAAGTCCCTGGCCCCCTCAGGCGTGGAACGCGTCAGCGTCGGCGTCTCGACCTCGACGAAGCCCTGCTCGTGCAGTACCTCGCGCGCGACCCGGTTCACCTCGCTGCGCAGCCGCATGGCCTGCGCCGGTCCGCTGCGGCGAAGGTCGAGGTAGCGGTACTTGAGCCGGGTTTCCTCACCGACGTCGATCCGGTCGTCGATGGGGAAGGGTAGCACCGCCGACTCCGACAGCACCTCCAGGTCGGTGACGAGTACCTCGATGTCACCGGTGGCGATGTCGGGGTTCTCGTTGCCCTCCGGCCTTCCGGCCACCTCACCGACCACCCGCAGGCAGTACTCGGCCCGCAGGTGATGGGCCCGCTCGGCCATCTCGCCTTCCCGGAACACCACCTGTGCCACACCGCTGGCATCCCGCAGATCGACGAAGATCACCCCGCCGTGGTCGCGCCGCCGGGCCACCCAGCCGGTGAGGGTGACGGTCTGGCCAACGTGCTCGGCACGCAGGGTGCCGGCGTCGTGGGTGCGAAGCACTTCGCGGGATCCTCTCGAAAGCGGTGGTCGAGTCTGGTCTGATCGGTGTTGCCCCGACCGCACAGGTTAACGAACCTGCCCGGGTCGGACGCCACCAGGTTTCCCCCGTCCCGGCCACCCGACCCCTCACCCCCGGTGAACACGTGATCGCGCGCGAGACATCGCCATCACGGGAGCCACAGACCGCACCACCTGGTACACCACACCGACTCACACACCACACCGACTCACACGCTGCCGACGCACACCGCCCCGGCGCCACCTGGCTCACAACAAACTCAACTGGTCCCCCTTCCGGCCCGCTCTGGCGTCCGCCCCCTCCGGCACGCTGCCTCGGGGCCAATCGGCTTCGTCGTCGCCGGGTACGCCGCGCTCCTGCCCCCCGGAACGTGGCGCCAGGCCGTGGTGCCGCAGCAGCGGCGCCACCCTCGCGGCGAGCCAGCGCCGGTACCCGGCACCGACATAACTTCCCCGCCCGTACAGCTCGCGGTAGCGCGACACCAGTTCGGGATGCTCGCGGGCAAGCCACCGGCCGAACCACTCACGCGCCCCGGGACGCAGGTGCAGCGGGATCACGGTGGCCCCGGTGGCGCCCGCGTCAGCCACGGCCGCGAGCAGCCCGTCGAGCGCCGCCGACGAGTCGGTGAGGCCGGGCAGCACCGGCGCCACGAACACCCCGCACGGCAGCCCCGCCTCACGCGCCCTACGCACCAGCTCCAGCCTCGCCTGCGGGCTCGGCGTGCCGGGCTCGAGTCCGCGCTGCAGCTCCCTGTCCAGCAGCGCGATCGAAACCCCCAGCCCCACCGGCACATCCGCACTGACCGAGGCGAGCAGCGGAAGATCGCGGGTGAGCACCGTTCCCTTGGTCAGGATCGAGAACGGCGTACCGGACCGTGCCAGCGCCGTGACGATCCCCGGCATGAGCCGGTACTTGCCCTCCGCCCGCTGGTAGGGATCGGTGTTGGTGCCCATCGCCACGTGCTCGCGGGTCCACCCCGGCCTGCGCAACTGGGCGGCGAGCACATCCGGCGCGTTGACCTTCACCACCACCTGGCTGTCGAAGTCCGCGCCCGCATCGAGGTCGAGATAGGTATGGGTGTTGCGCGCGAAGCAGTAGCGGCAGGCGTGTGAACACCCCCGGTAGGGGTTGACGGTCCATCGAAACGGCACCCCGGACGCCGCGGGCACCCTGTTGAGTACCGATCGGGCGCGGACCTCGTGGAAGGTCACGCCCGCGAACTCCGGAGACGTCACCGACCGGATCAGCCCGGAAACCCCGAACAGCGACTGCTCGCCGTTGCCCTCGACTCGCTGGTTGTCCCACCTCACGACATCGAGTCGAACACACGTTCGAAGTCGTGTCAACCGGAGAGGAAGGCCTGTTGCCCGACCGGGTAACCGGCGACCGGCCGACCAGGTCCGGGGTGTACGGCACGCGAGCCAGGTCGGCGACGCGGCCGGGGTCATGGGTGCTCACGTCCGACCCCCAGCCGGACGTGAGCACCCGTGACCACACCGCCACTCACCACCGCCACCACCACGCCACCACCACGCCGCCGCGGCGCCCGAAGGGCCGCTCCGCAAGCTCTCGAGCGGCCCTCCAGCCGTCCTCGGTGACGTCCTCGATCACTTCCGACGTAACCCGAACTGCTCCGGTTCCGCGGCGTGCGCAGGCCGTCACACCGCCGCCCTGGCCGCCTGCCCGGCGCCGCCGTGCCAGAGGATGACGCGGTGCCCCGCGACAGCACCGACGACGACACCCGACCGATCCCCCGCGTGCCGCCTGAACCGGCCACGTCCGCGCGACAGCGCCGCGCCACACGGCCACCACGGGAGCCGAAGCCACCGAAGCCACCGAAGCCACAGCCACCGGAGCCGCCGCCCGGGCGACCCTCCGAACGCCACGCCCCGGCAGGGCACGGCCACGGCCACGGGCCCGTGGACCCCGCCTCCCGTCGGGTACGCACGCTGCTGCTGGCGTTGCTGTCCCCGCTGGCGCTGGCCGCGCTCGTCGGTGTGGTCGTGCTCTACCCGTGGGGTGAGCCCGCCCCGGTGGGCGGCCACTCCGTCGGTGTCCCTGTCACCGGTGACGTCACCTCGGCTCAGACAGGCCCCTGCCTGAGCCCCGGACAGGTGCAGGTCGGCGATGCACCGCCGGACGACAAGCGATGCCTCACCGTTGAGGTCACACTCACCAGCGGCCCCGGGGAGGGTGCCCGCATCAGCAAGGCGATGCCGATCGAACCCACCACCCCGCGCTTCGCCGTGGGCGATGCGGTGGTGCTGTCCTACAGCGGCACCGCGGCACAGGCGGCGACCGACCCTGGTTCGTACCAGATCCAGGACTTCCAGCGAGGCACACCGCTGCTGCTGCTGGCGGGGCTGTTCGCACTGGCCGTGCTGGCGCTGGGCCGCAGGCAGGGGCTGGCGGCACTCGCGGCACTGGCACTGAGTTTCGCGGTGCTCGCCCTGTTCGTCCTGCCCGCCATACTCGCCGGTGAGGACCCGCTGCTGGTGGCCGTCGCCGGAGCCGGGGTCATCATGTTCGGCGCGCTGTACCTGACCCACGGCTTCTCGGCGCGTACCTCGGTCGCCGTGCTGGGCACCCTGGTCAGCCTCGCGCTGATCGGCCTGATCTCGGCCGCGTTCTCCGCGTTCACCTCGTTGACCGGCCTCGACTCCGACAGCACCACACTGATCGCGTCACTGGGCCACGACGTGGACACGCGCGGACTGCTGCTGGCCGGTGTGGTCATCGGCGCACTTGGCGTGCTGGACGACGTGACCGTCACCCAGGCCAGCGCGGTGTGGGAGCTGCGCAGGGCGAACCCGGCGCAGAGCGGGCGGGAGCTGTACGCCTCGGCGTTGCGGATCGGTCGCGACCACGTCGGCTCGGCGGTGAACACGCTCGTGCTCGCCTACGCCGGTGCGGCGCTGCCGGTGCTGCTGGTGTCCGCGTTGTCCGGTGTCGGGCTGGGTTTCGTGCTCGGCTCGCAGGACATCGCGCAGGAGATCGTGCGCACCCTGGCGGGCAGCATCGGGATCGTGGCCTCGGTGCCGGTGACGACACTGCTGGCGACGTTCATCGCGCAGCGGGAACCGAGCCCGGAAGGTGACCCCAGCAGCCCCATCGGTGCGCAGTAGTCACAGCCGCCCCAGGTGAGTGCCCCGAGGCGGCGGTGAGGGCGCGATTGGGGTACGAAGTTGGCCGGACATCGAGCCAGGAGGGGTCATGCACGGCTCAGCGTTGACACACCCGCGCACCGCTCTCGCCGCCGCCCGCCGAGCGGGCTGTTCCGTTCGCTCGGCGGTCGCGGCACTGCCGAGGATCGCCACGCTGCTCGGCGAACTCACCGAGACCGGGAGGCAACTGGAACGCCTCAGCACGTTCGCCGCCGCGGAACTACCCGAGATCGTCCACCAGCTGGAGGGTATGCGGCAGCAACTGAGTGCCATCGAGCGGCGGCTCGACGCGGCGGCCGTCACCGTTACTCAAGGGTCGCGACGAACCGGCTGACCGCGTCCATGCTGAACCGCTGCGCCAGCTTTCCGGCCGGTGCGGCGCAGGCAAGCCGGTACAGCGGCCGGTCCGCGGCGGCGTCGCCGCGCGCCTCCGCGCGCAACTGTGCCACCAGCAACTGCGAGAACACGATCCCGTTGGCGTCGGTGTTGTTCACCACGGCGTCGGCGAGTCCGCGCAGCGCGAGTATGCCCAGTTCCCGCCCCCCGGTACCCGCGTAGACAGCGAGGTCGATCTTGACGGCGGGGCCACGCCCACCCGAGTTCACCAGCAGGCTCACCGTGCGCGTGCCGCGCACGTCGGTGACGAGCAGGTCGATCGCCGAGGCGGTGACCAGGTCGACGCGCCGCGTGCGGAAGGTCCGCACCAGCACGGCGTCGCCCTCCAGCCAGAGCTGCCGCCGCGAGTTGTACGCCACCAGGTACAGCAGTGGCAGCGCCACGACAGCGGCCACCGCGAGGCCGACGAACTGCCCGCCGAGCAGGCCGGCCACCCCTCCGAAGGCCGCGCCGAAGAGCGCCACACCGACGAGTCCGGAGATCGCCCTGCGACGCCGCAGCCTGGGGTCGTCGCCGTAGAGCGCGATCCGCTCCGGCCGCGGCGAGGGAGACGGCTGCGCAGGCCGCGGCTCACCGGTCATCGCGACCCCCGGTCGCGGTCGAGTTCGCCTGCCGCCCGGCGCCCGGCAGCAGGCGGTCCTGTCGCCACACGCCGAAACCGAACCCGACGACGAGCACGAAACCTCCTACTGGCGAATGGGTGCGGACCAGCCTAGCGGCCCCTGTACGGGGTTCTCACAGACAGTGCCCATAGACTGCCGCCACGGCAGCGGGTCCGTCGAGACAATTGCGGGAGGGCAGGTGGCGACCAACCAGCAGCGCCGGGAGGCCGCGAAGCGCAAGCTGGAGCGGCAGCTGGCACGCAGGGCCGAACGGGCAAGGCGGCGCAGGATCATCGGGGTCGGCGTCACCGTGGGTGCCGTGGTGGTCGTCGCCGGGCTGGTGCTGATCCTGGTGACGCGTGGTGACGACAACGCGCAGGCCAACGCACCGTCACCGAGTTCGCCCGCCACCCAGGACATCGACATCCCGACGCAGCGCGTCGCCGCGCCGAAACGGCCGCAGCCGCTGCCCGACCCGACAACGTGCGACTACCCCTCCTCCGGGGAGGCAGCCAAGCCGGTCGACAAGCCGAAGGGCAAGGCGGTGCCGTCGAAGGGCACGGTCAGGGTGACGCTGAAGAGCACGGCGGGCGACATCCCGCTCGAGCTCGACAGGGCGCTGGCACCGTGCACCGTCAACAGCTTCGTCAGCCTGTCGGAGCAGGGCTACTACACCGACAGCACCTGCCACCGCATCGGCACACAGGGCCTGCAGATGCTGCAGTGCGGCGACCCGACGGGCTCCGGCGGCGGCGGACCCGGCTACACCGTCCCCGACGAACTGTTCGAAGGGCTCAGCTACGGCCGCGGCATCCTGGCCATGGCCAACACCGGCGCCCCGAACACCGGCGGCGGCCAGTTCTTCATGGTGTACGGCGACGCCGCGCTCTCCCCGGACTACACGGTGTTCGGCACCATCACCGACGAGGGCCTGAAGGTGATCGACAAGGTCGCTCGCGCCGGTCACGACGGCAGCTTCGACCCGCAGCCGGGCGGCGGCAAGCCCAACACGGACGTGACGTTCACCGACGTCGTCGTGGAATCCTGACGGTCGGTGCACCTCGCCCACCTCAACGGCTCGCCTGCGGCGCCGCAACGCCTCGCGGTGCTGCTGGCGGGCAACTACGGCCACTTCACGTCGATGCTGGTGCGCGACGGCCGCGTCCGGGGCCTCGGTGCGCACCTGGACCGGCTCGCGCACGGCAACCGGGTGCTGTTCGGCGCCGACCTCGACATCGACCTCGTCCGTGACTACCTGCGGCGGGCGATCACGGCGGAGGGCGGACCGGCCGGTGCCGTGACCGCGCGAGTGGCGGTGCTCGGGGATCCGGCGGGAACCGCCGCCACGGACGTGCTCGTGACGCTCAGGCCACCGGGCGCGGCGAGGGCCACCGCGGTGCGGCTGCGGTCGGTGCACCACGAACGGACGCTTCCCGAGATCAAGCACATGGGCACCTTCGACCTGCACCACCACGCCAGGCAGGCCAGGCTGGCAGGCTTCGACGACGCGCTGTTCGTGACCTCGCGCGGGCACGTGTCGGAGACGTCGATCCGCAACATCGGGTTCCTCGACGGCAACACGGTTGTGTGGCCGCAAGCGCCCGCGCTGGCCGGGGTCACCCAGCGGCTGCTCACCGAGGCGCTTGCCCGGCGCGGCGTGACCACCCGGACCCGGCCGGTGCCGCTGCCGGAGGTGGCGAGCATGCGCGGGGCATTCCTGTGCAACGCGGGCAACCCGGTCCTGCCCGTCGCGGGCATCGACGACATGGCGTTCCCGTCCGAGGACACCGTCGCCACGGCGATGCTGACCGAGGCCCACGACTCTGTGCCCTACGAAGCAGTTTGATGCCGCTCAGCGGTAGGTGAAGCGGGGCGGGCGTCGCTGCAGGAACGCGGCGACGCCCTCGGCGTAGTCCGCTCCGTGGACGGCTTCACGCCGGATGCGTTCCACCTCGGCGTCGCTTTCCTGCTGCCCGGCGAGGATCTTCTCGATGATGCGGTTCATGCCCCTGATCGAGGCTTGCGAACGCGAGCACAGCGTGCGAACGAACTCCATGGTGGCCGTCTGGAGTTCCTCGGGGGCGAACACGTCGTTGACCAGACCGATTTCCCTTGCTCTGGTGGCGTCCACGAGTTGCCCTGACAGCAGGAAGTATCGCGCGTTGGCGGGGCCGACCAGCGCGACGAGCGCGCGGGTCGAGGTGAAGTCGTAGACGATGCCGAGCTTGGCCGGGGTGATACCGAACCTGGCACCGTGCTCGGCGAAGCGGAAATCGCTGGCCACGCTGAGCTGGCAGCCGCCACCGATGCAGTTTCCCCTGATCATCGCGACGCTGGGCTTGCGCATCCCCGACAGCGCCCGCACCGCGCCCTCGACCGCCTTGTCGTAGGCCGCGGCACCTTCCGCCGTCGACCGCAGGTCGGCGAACTCGCCGATGTCGGCGCCCGCGGAGAAGTCGCCGCCCGCGCCCGTCAGCAGCAACACCTTCACGCGCGCGTCGGCCTCGACGTCGGCGATGATCTCGGGGATGGCCGACCACATGCTGTAGCTGACGGCGTTCTTCTTGCCCGGTCGCGCGAGGGTGAGCGTGGCGACCTCGCCGCTTCGGTCGAACTCGATCCCGTCGGTCATGATCGCCCACCCTAGCGGCGCGCGACGGGCTCAAGCGGCGGAGGTGACCCGGTACACGTCGTAGACACCTTCGACGTTGCGCACCACCTTGAGCACGTGGCCGAGGTGTTTGGGGTCGCCCATCTCGAAGCTGAACCGGCTGACGGCAACCCGGTCGCGCGAGGTGGTCACCGACGCAGACAAGATGTTCACCCGCTCGTCGGCGAGCACCTTGGTGATGTCGGACAGCAGCCGGTGCCGGTCCAGCGCCTCCACCTGGATCGCGACCAGGAACACCGACGACTCCGACGGCGCCCACTCCACCTCCACCAGGCGCTCGGGCTGCCGGTGCAGGTCCTCGGCGTTGGTGCAGTCGGTGCGGTGCACGCTCACCCCGCCACCGCGGGTGACGAAGCCCAGGATCTCGTCGCCGGGGACCGGGGTGCAGCAGCGCGCCAGCTTCGTCCAGATGTCGCTGTGGCCCTTGACGACGACGCCGACGTCGCCGGAGCCGCGCCTGCGGGTGACCGTGGAGGGGGTGGCTCGCTCGGCGAGTTCCTCCTCGGCCTCCTCGACACCGCCGATCAGCGCCACCAGCCGCTGCACGACGTGTTTGGCGCTGGTGTGGGCCTCACCGACCGCCGCGTACAGCGAGCTGATGTCGGGATGGCGGAGTTCCTTGGCCACCGCCCCCATCGAGTCGGCGGACACCAGCCGCTGCAGCGGCAGCCCGACCTTGCGGACCTCCTTGGTGATCGCCTCCTTGCCCGCCTCGATCGCCTCGTCGCGGCGCTCCTTGGCGAACCACTGCCGGATCTTGGCGCGCGCCTTCGGTGAACCGGCGAAGGACAACCAGTCGCGGCTGGGACCGGCGCCCTCGGCCTTGGAGGTGAAGATCTCGACGACCTCACCGTTCTCCAGCTTGCGCTCCAGCGCCACGAGCCTGCCGTTGACGCGGGCGCCGATGCAGCGGTGTCCCACCTCGGTGTGCACCGCGTACGCGAAGTCCACCGGTGTCGACCCCACCGGCAGCGTCACCACGTCACCCTTGGGTGTGAAGACGAAGATCTCCCTGGTCGCCAGGTCGTAGCGCAACGACTCGAGGAACTCGCCGGGGTCGGCCGCTTCCCGCTGCCAGTCGAGCAGTTGCCGCATCCACGCCATCTCGTCGATGTCGACGGCGTTGGCGGGGTTGTGCCCGTGGGTGCCCCGGCTTTCCTTGTACCGCCAGTGCGCCGCGATCCCGTACTCGGCGGTGCGGTGCATCTCGTGGGTTCGGATCTGCACCTCGAGCGGTTTGCCGTCCGGACCGATGACCGTGGTGTGCAGCGACTGGTACACGCCGAACCTGGGCTGTGCGATGTAGTCCTTGAACCTGCCCGGCATCGGCTGCCACAGCGCGTGCACGACCCCCATGGCCGCGTAGCAGTCGCGGACGTCCTCCACGAGGATGCGCACACCCACCAGGTCGTGGATGTCGTCGAGGTCGCGGCCGCGCACGATCATCTTCTGGTGGATCGAGTAGTAGTGCTTGGGCCTGCCCTCCACCTTCGCGTTGATCCGTGAGGACTCCAGTTGCTTGGTGAGCTCGCCGATCACCCACCGCAGGTAGGTGTCGCGAGACGGCGCCCGGTCGGCGACGAGCCGTACGATCTCGTCGTACTTCTTCGGCTGCAGGATCGCGAACGCGAGATCCTCCAATTCCCACTTCACCGTCGCCATGCCGAGGCGGTGAGCGAGCGGGGCGAGCACCTCCAGCGTCTCCTTGGCCTTGCGGGCCTGCTTCTCCGGTGGCAGGAACCGCATGGTGCGCATGTTGTGCAGCCGGTCGGCCAGCTTGATGACCAGCACTCTCGGGTCGCGGGCCATCGCGATGACCATCTTGCGGATGGTCTCGGCCTCGGCCGCGGTGCCCAGCTTCACCTTGTCCAGCTTGGTGACACCGTCCACGAGCTGCGCGACCTTCTCGCCGAAGTCGCTGCCGAGCCGCTCCAGCGAGTAGCCGGTGTCCTCCACCGTGTCGTGCAGCAGCGCCGCGACCAACGTGGTGGTGTCCATGCCCAGCTCGGCGAGGATCGTCGCCACGGCGAGCGGGTGGGTGATGTAGGGGTCGCCGGACTTGCGCCGCTGGTGGCGGTGCAGTTCCTCCGCCACGTCGTAGGCGCGCTGCAACAGCGCCATGTCCGCACCGGGATGCAGCTCACGATGGATCGCGGCCAGCGGTTCGAGCACCTGTTTGACCGAGGCGGGCCGCTGCGCGGTGATCCGGCGGGCAAGCCGCGCCCGCACCCGTCGGGTGGCCGACGGCGCCCGGGTGATGGCACCGGACTGGCCGGCTCGCGCGGGCGCGTCGGCGTCAGCCCGGGCTGTGACCACGGAATCGAGTTCCTGGCTCACCCGCACCTCCAGCTCCTCGCGCGGTTCTCGACACCAAGCGTAACGCGAGGGCGGGCCGATCAATGCCCGCGGGCGCCCGAACGGTGGTTCCGACGCGTGGAACGTGACCGCGACGTTGTGGTCACACCGTGCGCAGTGCGTGCACGGGCAGGCCCGGCAGCCGCTTCCTCGCACCGAGATCGGCGAGTTCGAGCACCACGGAGACACCGGTGATCACCGCGCCCGCGCTGCGCACCAGTTCCGCCGTGGCGGCCACGGTGCCACCGGTGGCCAACACGTCGTCGACGATGGCCACCCGCTGGCCTTCGCGCACCGAGCCGACGGGCAGTTCCAGCGTGGCCTGCCCGTACTCCAGCGCGTAGTCGACGCGGCCTGCCACGTTCGGTAGCTTGCCGGGCTTGCGCACCAGCGCGACCCCGAGCCGCCTGGCGTAGCCGAGCGCGGCGGCGAGCACGAACCCGCGCGCCTCGACGGCGACCAGCCTGTCCACGTCGTGGCCGACGGCCGCACCGAGCGCGTCGATCACCGCGGCGAACGCCTCGGCGTCGCCGAACAGCGGGGTGAGATCGCGAAACAGCACACCGGGTTCGGGGAAGTCGGGTATCTCCGCGATGAGGTCGAGCGCGGCGTCGAGGGTGGAAGCCGTCACCTTCTGCTCTTACGCTTCCCGCTCGGGCGCCCGCCTGCTCGCCGGGGTTGGGCCTTCGGATGCCGCGCGGGGACGCTGGCCGCGGCCGCGTATGCCTGCTCCTTGCGCAGCTCGGTGGCCAGTTGCTCGTCGTCACCCGCGTCGAACTGGGCGTCGCCCTCGGCGGCGGCCAGCTTGCCTGCCTGTGCCGAGCGCCTGGCGTACACGCGCTCGGCCTGCTGCTTGAACCTCGGGTCACGCATCTTGAGCGCCACCAGCAGCGGCGTGGCCAGCAGCACCGAGGACAGCACGCCCGCGAGCATGCCGGTGAGCAGCACGAGACCGAGGTCCTGCAGCGTGCCGGAGCCCAGCAACAGGTAGCCGATCACCAGCAGGCCCAGCACCGGCAGCAGCGCGATGATCGAGGTGTTGATCGAGCGCATCAGGGTCTGGTTCAGCGCCAGGTTCGCGGCCTCGGGGTAGGTGCGCCTGGTCAGGTTGAGCAGCCCTCGGGTGTTCTCCTTGACCTTGTCGAACACCACCACCGTGTCGTACAGCGAGAAGCCGAGGATCGTCAGCAGACCGATGACGGTGGCGGGTGTGACCTCGAAGCCGACCAGCGAGTAGATGCCCGCGGTGACGAGAATGTCGTGCAGCAACGCCACCATCGCGGCGACCGCCATCCACTTCTCGAAGTAGATGACAAGGAAGACCGTCACCAGAACGAGGAACACGGCGAGCGCGATCAGCGCCTGCCGGGAGATCTCCCCGCCCCACGACGCACTGACGGCGCTGTCGCTGATCACCTGCTGGCTGGGTTGGCCGTTGGCGCCCAGCGGTTGCAGCTGCTCGAAGAATGCCTGCTTGACCTGCGCCACCTCGGCGGTGTCGAGGGTGTTGGAGCGAACCTGGATCGCGGCGGCGTCGCCCACGCCCACCTGCTGGGCCTCGGAGGCGGGCTCGCCGAGCGCGTCGGCGAAGACCTGCTTGGCCTCGTCAGGGGTGATCTGGCCGTTCGCGCCCTGGGCGGGTAGCTGGATCTGGGTGCCACCCTGGAACTCGATGCCCAGGTTGAAGCCCTTGAAGCCCAGCGAAGCGACGCAGACCAGCACGAGCGCGCCGAAGAACAGGAACCAGCGCTTGCGGTGTCCGACGATGTCGAACGCCCCGGTGCCGGTGTACAGCCGCTGCAGCACCGACCGCGAGGCCTTGGCCGCGGGCTTGCCGCCGGTGGCGTCCGTGGCGTTCCCGTTGTCGTTGCCCACGTCATGCCCCCTTCGCGGCTGAGCCGATTTTGGCGGTGGAGCGGCGCCCTGCTCCGATTCTCTGCACGGCGCCGAGCCCGGAAAGCGACGGACTGGACAACCGTTTCGACCTGGCGACGATGGCGACCAGCGGGTGGGTCACCAGGAACACCACGATGAGGTCGAGCACCGTCGACATTCCGAGTGTGAAGGCGAAGCCCTTCACCTCTCCCACCGCGAGAAGGTAGAGCACCGCGGCCGCCAGGAAGAGGATCGCGTCGGAGGCCAGGATCGTGCGGCGGGCCCTGATCCAGCCGCGAGGTACGGCCGAGCGGAAGGTGCGGCCCTCGCGCATCTCGTCCTTGAGTCGCTCGAAGTACACCACGAAGGAGTCGGCGGTGACACCGATGGCGACGATGAACCCGGCCACGCCCGCGAGGTCGAGGGTGAAGCCGATCCACCTGCCCAGCAACACGAGCACCGCGTAGACGATCGCGCCGGACAGGATCAGCGAAAGCACGGTGAGCACGCCGAGGATGCGGTAGTAGAACAGCGAGTACACGAACACCAGCGCGATGCCGATCGCGCCCGCGATCAGGCCTGCCTCCAGCGAGGCCAGCCCCAACGTCGCCGAGACGGTGGTGGCGTCGCTGGACTCGAAGGAAAGCGGCAGCGAACCGTACTTCAGCACGTCGGCCAGGTTCTTGGCCTCTTCCTGGCCGAACTGGCCGGTGATCTGGGTGTTGCCGCCGAGGATCGCTTCGGTGATGTTGGGCGCCGACACCACCTTGGTGTCCAACACGAAGGCCGCGCGCTCGTTGACGTTCGCGGCGGTGAAGTCGCCCCAGATCTTGGCGCCCTCGCCGGTGAACGACAGGTTGACGACCCAGCCGCCGCGCTGGCTGTCGTACGTGGAGGTGGCGTCCTCGACCTGCGTGCCCTGCAGGAACACCGGGCCGAGGACGTACTTCTCCGTGCCGTCCTCGTTGCAGGTCACCAGCGGCCTGCTGGGGTCGTCGTTGCCGACGAGCGGATCCTTGGCGCCGCAGTCCAGGCTGGTGAGCGCCTGTTGCTGTGCCTGCTGCGCGGCCAGCACGGCGGCCTGGTCAGTGGGATCGGTGGGTACCAGCGCCGGATTCTGGCGCACTTCCTTGGCGGCTTGGATGGCCTTGGCGGTCTCCTCCTGGATGTTGCCGCCGGTGTCGGTCCCGTCGTCGCCGGGCGGCTGGGTCTGCCTGCCTGCCGGGTCGGCCGCGGCCGCACCGCCACCACCGTTCTGCCCCGTCGCAGGCGGCTGACCTGCCTGGTCGCCACCCTGCTGGCCCTGCCCCTGGTCGCCCTGGTCGCCCTGGTCGCCCTGGTCACCGCCCTGCTGGCCGCTCTCCGGCTGCGGCGCGACCACGCCTGCAGGCTGGGCGGTGATCACCTTGCGGAAGCCGAGTTTCGCGGTGCGGCCCAGCGTCTTGGCCTGTTCACCCTCGTCACCGGGGACGGTGATGACGACGTTGCTGCCGTCGAGAACCACCTCCGCGCCGCTGACGCCGATGCCGTTGACCCTCGTCTCGATGATCTGGCGAGCCTGCTGCAACTGCTCCCGGCTCGGTTCGGAGCCGTCCGGGGTGCGCGCGGTGAGGGTCACCCTGGTGCCGCCCTGCAGGTCGATCCCCAGCTTCGGCGTCGGCTTGCCGCTGCCGGTGAAGAAGACCAGCGCGTACAGCGCCACGATGATCAGCAAGAAGAAGGAGAGGTAGCGTCCCGGGCGGATCTGCCCGGCGGGAGGTGCCACGGTCGGTCGGTCTCCTCGGATGTGTAACGGCGGTCACGAGGTCATGCGCGCGCGCCGACCGTCCGAGCGGGGACGGGGTACGCACGCAGCACGAGACCCTACTCGCCTGCCGCGTGAATACAGCGTTGCACCCGCGCCGGTGTGTCCGCACCGGCGCGGGTCGGGCTCGCCCTACTTCTTCTTGCCGTGCTCCAGCGGCGGTGCCACCTCGGCGCTACTGGCGCTCTTGTCCTCGGTGGAGGCGTCGCCGGTGACGGAGCTCTCGGCGCTGTCGGTGTCGGTGTCGTCGTCGGCGGCGGACTCCTCCTCGACGACCGGGTTGATGCGCTCGCGCACCGCCTGCCGCAGCCAGGTCGTGACAACGCCATCGGCGATCTCGAGGTCGATGGTGGTCTCGTCGCTGGCGTCGGCGACGGTGGCGTACAGGCCCGACGTGGTCATCACGCGGTCGCCGTCGGCCAGGCTGTTCTGCAGCTCCTGCTGCTGCGCCATCATCCTCTTCTGCTTACGCGTGCTCATGACCAAGGGAATGGCGACGACGAGCATCAGCAGCAGCGGCAGGAAAAGGCCTTCCATGGTTCTCCATTCGGCGGACGCCGGCCCAGCGGGCGTTACGTCCGAGTTTGTCCGGATGTCTCTATTCGAGTGTGCCAGGTACGGCCGACAACGCCAGTACCCCGTGGCGCGCACCCCGGCATCCGCTCAGTCGAACAGGGTCGGCGTCGCGGCGTCAACCCCACCGGCCTCCGCGGGCGGCCGCAGCCCGAGGTGCTCCCACGCGGCCGCGGTAGCGACGCGACCACGTGGAGTCCGCGCGAGCATACCCGCCCGCACGAGATACGGCTCACACACCTCCTCCACGGTAGCCGCTTCTTCCCCGACGGCGACCGCCAGCGTGGCGACCCCCACCGGTCCGCCGCCGAAGGAGCGCACCAGCGCGCCCAGTACCGCGCGGTCCAGCCGGTCGAGACCGAGTTCGTCGACGTCGTACACCCGCAGCGCGGACCTGACGACCTCGAGCGTGGCGCGGCCGTCGGCACGCACCTCGGCGTAGTCGCGCACCCGGCGCAACAGCCGGTTGGCGATACGAGGTGTACCGCGTGACCGTCTCGCCACCTCGGACAGCCCGTCGCCGTCGGCCTCGATGCCGAGGATGGCCGCCGAACGCCGCAGCACCTGTTCCAGTTCCGCTGCGCTGTAGAACTCCATCTGGCCGGTGAACCCGAACCGGTCTCGCAGCGGGCCGGTCAGCGCGCCGGAGCGAGTGGTGGCTCCGACCAGGGTGAACGGCGCGATCTCCAGCGGGATGCTGGTGGCGCCCGGGCCCTTGCCGACGACGACGTCGACCCGGAAGTCCTCCATCGCCAGGTACAGCATCTCCTCGGCCGGTCTGGCGATGCGGTGGATCTCGTCGATGAACAGCACATCACCCTCGGCGAGGTTCGACAGCATCGCGGCCAGGTCGCCCGCGCGTTCCAGCGCGGGCCCCGAGGTGATGCGGATGGCGGCGTCCAACTCCGCGGCGATGATCATCGCGAGGCTGGTCTTGCCGAGCCCCGGCGGCCCTGACAGCAGCACATGGTCGGGTGGCACTCCGCGTTTGCGAGCGCTTTCCAGCACCAGGTGCAGCTGCTCGCGCACCCGGGGCTGCCCCACGAAGTCGGCGAGCTTGCGTGGCCGAAGCGCCGTCTCGACCTCCCGGTCGCCGGTCTGCGCCACCGCCGAGAGCGGGGTCGCCTCGGCGCCGAACCGGTCGAATTCCGTGGCGGGTTCCGTGGCGGGTTCCTCGGTCATGGCTCAGCGCTTCCTGCCGAGGGTCACCAGCGCGGCCCGCAGCAGGCCGGACGTGTCGGCAGCACCCGAGTCGCCGTGCTCGCCGTCGGCCGCGGTCACCTTGTCCACGGCCTGCTCGGCCTGCCGCGCGGCGAAGCCCAGGCCCACCAGCGCCTCCACCACCTCGGCGCGCACCGCGGCCCGACCGGGCGTCACCGCCGGGTGCGCCGCGGGCGGCTCGGTGGCGGTCACCTTGTCGCGCAGCTCCAACGTGAGTCGCTCGGCACCCTTGCGCCCGATACCGGGGACCTGGGTGAGCACGGTGATGTCGCCGTCGGCGAGCGCGGCGCGCAGCTTGTCGGGATCGAGCACGGCGAGCGCGGCCAACGCCAGCCGGGGGCCGATGCCGGACACCGTCTGCAGCAGCGTGAACAGGTCGCGCGCCTGCGCGTCGGCGAAGCCGAACAGGGTGAGCGAGTCCTCCCGCACGACGAGGCTGGTGTGCAGGCGTGCCTGTTCGCCCCTGCGCAGCGTGGCCAGCGTGGCCGGGGTGGCCTGCACGGTCAGGCCCACCCCGCCGACCTCCACCACCGCGTGATCGAGGCCGACGGACAGCACCTGCCCGCACACCGAGGAGATCATCGATTCCCTCCCGTGGCCGAGTCGCCCGCCCGGTTCCGCCTTGCCGCCGCCGCCAGTTTGGCGCGATGGGCACGAGCAAGCTCCGCCGCCCTGGCCTCGGCCTCGGCCAGCCGGGCACGCATCGGCTCCCGCCACAGGTGGCAGATCGCCAGCGCCAGCGCGTCGGCGGCGTCGGCGGGACTCGGCCGACTCGGCAACTTCAGCAGTCGCGTCACCATGACCGTGACCTGGTTCTTGTCGGCACGTCCTGACCCGGTGACGGCGGCCTTGACCTCGCTGGGGGTGTGGAACACCACCGGCAACCCCCGGCGTGCGGCGCTGAGTGCCACGACACCGCCCGCCTGCGCCGTCCCCATCACGGTGCGGACGTTGTGCTGGCTGAACACCCGCTCCACCGCGACGGCGTCCGGCTGGTAGGTGTCCAGCCACTCCTCCACCTCGGCCGACACGCGCAACAGCCTGGTCGCCAGGTCGGAGTCGGCCGGGGTGCGTACCACATCGACGGCGACACACGTGACGGTGCGTCCCAGCCCGCCGTCCACGACGCCGAGACCGCATCGAGTCAGTCCCGGGTCGACACCGAGCACGCGCACCAGCTCTCCCTTTTCGCGAACACCAGTTCGAGCACGAAGGCTACCGCCCGAGCCCGTGCTCTTCCCGGCAGGCGCGCCGCGGCCACCGGCAACGGCCTCGAGACAGCGGCCTCGACGGGCAGGCGTACCGGGTGTGCGAACGGCCGAGGGCGGTCAGGGCCCGTCGAGACCGGGGGTCCAGCTCTCCGGCGCGCCGCTGACCGTGAGCACCGGCTGCCACTGCGCGAATCCCTCGGGGGCGGCCTCGTCCCACGGCCAGTGGCCGTCGGGCGTGGGTACGACGATCTGCAGCGCGGGGAAGTCCCCTTCGGGGTAGACGAGGAACGCGCTGCCGAAGAACTCCGGGTAGTGACCGGGGGCGACCTTCTCGAAGGTCACCGGCACGCCCTCGAAGAAGTCGTGGTAGAGCGCTCCGGGTTGGAATCGCTCGCCGGTGGCCGCCCTGTCCACGTAGGCGTCGAGCAGGACGGTGGCCAGTTGGGTGGGCAACCCCACCACGACAGCTTCGGGGACCTCGTGCATCGCCCACGCGCACACGGTGAACGCATAGCCCGCGCCGTTGTCGTCAGGGGGCACCGCGATCACGGCGTTGCCACGCTGCTGAGCCTGGGCGACGATCCACTCACGCAGTTGCTGCTCGCCGTCGAGGGTGCTTTCGGCGGTCTCGGCTGACACGGGCGACATTCTGCACCATCACCGCCGCCTGCCCAAGGAGGCGGACGGTGAGCCGGTCAGCCGACCTCCGCGAGGACGTCGTCGGATACGTCGAAGTTGGAGTAGACGTTTTGCACGTCGTCGCAGTCCTCCAGCGCCTCGATCAGCCGGAACACCTTCCTGGCGCCCTCGGCGTCGAGTGGCACGTTGACCGAGGGCAGGAAGTTGGCATCGGCCGACTCGTAGTCGTATCCCGCGTCCTGCAACGCCTTCCGAACAGCCACCAGGTCACCGGCCTCGGAGATGATCTCGAAGCTCTCGCCGAGGTCGTTGACCTCCTCCGCGCCCGCGTCCAGCACGGCCAGCAGGACGTCGTCCTCGGAGAGCCCGTTCTTCGGCATGATGACCACGCCCTTGCGGTTGAACAGGTACGCAACCGAGCCCGGGTCGGCGAGCGAGCCGCCGTTGCGGGTCAGCGCGGTGCGAACCTCCGACGCCGCCCGGTTCTTGTTGTCGGTGAGGCACTCGATCAGCACCGCGACACCGTTGGGCGCGTAGCCCTCGTAGGTGATGTTCTGCCAGTCGGCGCCGCCTGCCTCCTCGCCCGCGCCACGCTTGCGTGCCCGCTCGATGTTGTCCTGCGGCACGGAGTTCTTCTTGGCCTTCTGGATGGCGTCGTACAGCGTGGGGTTGCCTTCCGGGTCGCCCCCGCCGGTGCGCGCGGCGACCTCGATGTTCTTGATCAGTCTCGCGAACAGCTTGCCACGCTTGGCGTCGAGGGCGGCCTTCTTGTGCTTCGTGGTGGCCCACTTCGAGTGGCCGCTCATCTCTCCTCCAACTCTCTTACGCGTCTACCTGCGCGCCCACCATGCGTACGAACAGCCGGTGCACCCGCTCGTCGCCGGTCAGTTCGGGATGGAATGCCGTGGCCAGCACCGGTCCCTGCCGAACGGCGACGATCCTATCGGCCGCCGCCCGGGTCTTCGGGGTGTCGGGGACCTTGGCCAGCACCTCCACCGAGGCTCCCGCCTTCTCCACCCACGGTGCGCGGATGAAGACGGCGTGCACCGGCCCGTCCTCGATCTCGCGGACGTCCAGGTCGGTCTCGAAGGAATCGACCTGCCTGCCGAAGGCGTTGCGCCGCACGACGATGTCGAGACCGTCGAGCTGATGCTGGTCCGGCCTGCCGTCGAGCACCTGCCTGGCCAGCAGGATCATCCCCGCGCAGGAACCGAACACCGGCATGCCCTCGGCGATCCGCTTCCGCAGCGGGTCCAGCAGCTCGAAGACCTCCAGCAGCCGCGACATCGTGGTGGACTCGCCGCCCGGCAGCACCATCGCGTCCACTTGGGACAGTTCCGTCGGCCTGCGTACCTGGCACGGTGACGCACCGGCGCGATCGAGCATCGCCAGGTGTTCCCGCACGTCGCCCTGCAGGGCGAGCACCCCGATGACCGGCTGCCGCTGGGTCACGCACCTCCACCTTTCCCGCGATTCCGCGCTGGTCAAGCCTACTGTGCGGGATCGGTGCCCCGGCGTTCAGGGCACGCCGAGCAGCCGCAGGCCCGCGGCCGTCACCCCCGCTGCCAGCACAACGACCACGAACGGCGCTTTCTTCCACGCCAGCACCCCACCCACGGCCACCCCCGCGGGCCGCGCGTAACCGGCGAACTCGCCACCGTCGACCAGGGTGGCGGTGGCGACGACGGCGGCCAGCAGCACCACCGCGGACATCGTGGCCAGCCGCTCCACCCTCGGCGAGAGGGTGATCCTGGTGCGCAGCAGCGGACCGGCGACTCGGAACGCGAACGTGCCGACGGCGAGCACCAGTGTCGACACCACCAGGGTCGTGGCCGTGGTCATGAAGCCACCCGGCTGCCGTGACCGGCGCTGCTCTCGCCGTCACCACCGTCACCAGCGTCGTCACCGTCACCAGCGTCGTCACCGTCACCAGCGTCACCGCTGCCTGCCGGTGTCGTGCGCAGGGATGTCGTGCGCAGGGATACCGCCACCCCCGCCAACGCGAGCAGCACCGGCAGCCCCGCGGGCAGCCACGGTGCGCCCGCCACCGCTATCGCGGCGCCGGTGAGCGCGGCGCGGAGGGTGGCGGCTTCCCGCAGTGAGGGCAGCAGCAGGGCCAGCAGCACCGCGGGGAAGGCGGCGTCGAGCCCGAGCGCGTCGGTGTCGGTCACCACCGTGCCCGCGAACGCGCCGAGCGCCACTCCGAGGTTCCAGCAGCAGAACAGGCCGATGCCGCAGGCCCAGTAGGCCGCGCGGCGTCGCTGCCGGTCGCGCTGCGCCAGTGCGAACGCCACGGCCTCGTCGATCATCAGGTGACTGCCGACGAGCAGCCGCGCGCGCCCGGTGCCGAGGATGTCGCCGACGGCGAAACCGAAGGGCACGTGCCGGGTGTTGATGAGCAGGCCCGCGACCACGGCCGCGATCGGGTTGCCGCCGGAGGCCATGATCCCCACGAACACGAACTGCGCCGCCCCCGCGAACACCACGACCGACAGCAGCATCGGCAGCCACAACGGCAGGCCGGAACTGACGGTGATGGTGCCGAACGACACGCCGACGATGCTGCCGGTGAGGCACACCAGCGCGATGTCGCGCAGCACCTCCCGGTCGAGTGTTCGAAATATCGAACGCATGGTGTTTATACTGGACACCGAGAATGTGTTCGTCAAGTCGAACGATACGACTTCTGGAGCGAACGATGACGGAGTCCCGAGGAGCGGGCGCACCACTGGCCGTGATCGCCGCCTCGCTGCGAAGGGAACGCAAGCGCAGCGGCATGTCGCTGGCCGAGGTGGCGCGTCGAGCGGGTATCGCCAAGTCGACGCTGTCGCAGCTGGAGTCGGGGACCGGCAACCCCAGCGTCGAGACGCTGTGGGCGCTGGGCGTGGCGCTCGACGTGCCGTTCGCGCGCCTCGTCGACCCACCGAGGCCGAAGGTCCAGGTGGTGCGCGCGGGCGAGGGGCCCGCGGTGGCCTCCGAACGCGCGGACTACGTGGCGACGCTGCTGGCGTCCTGCCCGCCGAACGCGCGCAGGGACATCTACGTGCTCAACGTGCAACCCGGCACACCCCGCGAGTCGGACCCGCACATGCCCGGCGTGGTGGAGCACGTCGTGCTCAGCACGGGCAGGGCGCTGGTCGGGGTGCTGGAGGAGCCGGTGGAGCTGTCCCCCGGCGACTACATCGCCTACCCCGGCGACGTGGCGCACGTCTTCCAGGCACTCGAACCCGACACGACAGCGGTGCTGGTCTCCGAACACGTCTGAAACCGCGAGTCCCCCGCTGCCGTCCGCGAGTCCCCCGCTCTCGCCCGCGAGTCCCCCGCTCTCGCCCGCGAGTTCCGCGCTCCCGTCCGCGAACCGAGCGCGCCAAGTCCCGCCGCCGACGCCGGGCCACCGGACGAACAATGCCGATGGCCCGGCGTTTCGGCTGCTGGGAGCTCTACCAGCCTCGCTCCGCGAGGCGGTGCGGCTGTGGCACGTCGTCGACGTTGATGCCGACCATGGCGTCGCCGAGGCCGCGCGACACCTTCGCGATCATGTCGGGGTCGTCGTGGAAGGTGGTCGCCTTCACGATCGCCTCCGCACGCTTGGCCGGGTCGCCGGACTTGAAGATGCCGGAGCCGACGAACACACCCTCCGCGCCGAGCTGCATCATCATCGCGGCGTCGGCAGGCGTTGCGATGCCGCCCGCGGTGAACAGCACGACGGGCAGCTTCCCGGTGGCCGCCACCTCCTTGACCAGCTCGAACGGCGCCTGCAGCTCCTTGGCGGCGACGTAGAGCTCGTCTTCGGGCAACGCGGAGAGCTTGCGCAGTTCCGTGCGGATGTGGCGCATGTGCATGGTCGCGTTCGACACGTCGCCGGTGCCCGCCTCGCCCTTGGAACGGATCATGGCTGCGCCCTCGTTGATCCGACGCAACGCCTCACCGAGGTTGGTGGCACCACACACGAACGGCACGGTGAAGGCCCACTTGTCGATGTGGTTGGCGTAGTCGGCGGGAGTGAGCACCTCGGACTCGTCGACGTAGTCCACGCCGAGCGCCTGCAACACCCTCGCCTCGACGAAGTGTCCGATCCGGGCCTTGGCCATCACCGGGATGGACACCGCCGAGATGATGCCCTCGATCAGGTCGGGGTCGCTCATCCTCGCCACGCCACCCTGGGCGCGGATGTCGGCGGGCACGCGTTCGAGCGCCATCACCGCGACGGCACCGGCGTCCTCGGCGATCTTGGCTTGCTCCGGGGTGACGACGTCCATGATCACGCCACCCTTGAGCATCTCCGCCATCCCGCGCTTCACTCGCGCGGTACCGGTCTCGGGCTGGCTGGAGTTGCTGGGCTGGGCGTCTGACACTGCTGTGGCCTTTCGCGAACTGGGATTTCCAACGTCCAGAGTACGTCCCACGTGGACCGCCACCCCGGGCCAGTACCCGACGATTTCGGGAGTCCACTTGTGCGCCCTTGCCGCACAGCCGAATCGGGTGTGTGATCGAGGGCACACCTGTCGACAATGTCGTCGCCGCAAGGAGGCCCGCGATGGCCGAGAAGCACACGAGGAACAGCGACGCCGGGGCCGCGGTCGCTGTCGACGATCCGAGCAAGGTGCGCAACGTGGCGCTGGTCGGGCCCTCCGGCTCGGGCAAGACCACGTTGGCCGAGGCACTGCTCGTCGCATCGGGAACGCTGAACAGGGCCGGGTCCGTGGTGGACGGCACAACCGTCTTCGACCACGATCCCGCCGCCGTCCGCCAGCAACGATCCGTCGGACTGTCGGTCGCGCCGGTGCGGTACGGCGACATAAAGATCAACTTGATCGACACGCCCGGGTACGCCGACTTCGTCGGCGAGGTGCGGGCGGGCCTGCGCGCGGCGGACGCGGCACTGTTCGTCGTCAGCGCGGGCGAAGGGGTGGACTCCGCGACCGTGTCGCTGTGGGAGGAGTGCGCGTCGGCTGGCACGCCGCGTGCCGTGGTCGTTTCGAGGCTGGACCACCCACGCGCCGACGTCGGGGGGGAGATCGCGGCGTGCAGGCAGGCGTTCGGGTCGGGTGTGCTGCCGCTGTACCTGCCCACCGACGACGGACGCGGGCTGATCGGCCTCATCACGCAGCGGCTGTTCGACTACTCCGGCGGCTACCCGCCCACCGTCGGCGAGCCGGGCGAGGCCGAGCGGGAGCGGCTGGCCCGCGCGCGCGACGAGCTCATCGAGGGTGTGATCGCCGAGAGCGAGGACGAGACCCTCATGGACCGATATCTCGGTGGCGAGGAGATCTCCGAGGACACCTTGATCGCGGACCTGGAGACGGCCGTCGCGCGCGGCTCGTTCCATCCGGTGATCCCGGTGTGCGCGGAGACCGGGACGGGGCTGGCCGAGCTACTTGACGGCATCGCGCGCGCGTGTCCCTCGCCGCTGGAGCACGAGGTGCCGATGGCGACGTCACCGAACGGCATCGCGCACCCCCGGCTGGAGCCGGACCCGAACGGCCCGCTGGCGGCCGAGGTGGTGCGTACCGCGGTGGACTCCTACGTCGGCAGGGTTTCGCTGGTGCGGGTCTTCTCCGGCACGCTGCGCCCGGAGCGCCCCGTGCACATCCGCGGGCAGGGCCTCGCCGACCGGGGACACCCCGACCACGACGCCGACGAGCGCGTCGCGCACCTGTACTCCCCGCTCGGCGCGAACCTGCGCGAGGTGCCGTACTGCGTCGCGGGCGATGTGTGCGCGCTGACGAAGATCGGTTCGGCCGAGACCGGCGACACCGTGTCGTATCCCGACGACCCACTGCTGATCGAACCGTGGGCGATGCCGGAGCCGCTGCTGCCCGTCGCCGTGGTGGCCAAGACCCGAAGCGACGAGGACGCGCTCGCGAGGAACCTGTCCCGGCTGGTGGCGGGTGATCCGACGCTGCGGCTGGAACGCAACGCCGAGACCGGGCAACTGGTGCTGTGGTGCATGGGTGAGGCTCACGCGGACGTGGTGCTGTCGCGGCTGCGGGCGGGCGGGGCCGATGTGGACACCGAACCGGTGCGGACCAGCCTGCGCTCCACGTTCGCGGGCAAGGCGACCGGGCACGGCAGGCACGTCAAGCAGTCCGGCGGCCACGGCCAGTACGCGGTGTGCGACATCGAGGTGGAGCCGCTCGAGCGCGGCGCGGGTTTCGAGTTCGTCGACAAGGTGGTCGGCGGCGCGGTCCCGCACCAGTTCATCCCCAGTGTCGAGAAGGGCGTGCGGGCGCAGCTGAACAAGGGTCTCGTCGACGACCACCCCGTCGTGGACGTCCGGGTGACGTTGTTCGACGGCAAGGCGCACAGCGTCGACTCCTCCGACGCCGCGTTCCAGACCGCGGGCGCGCTCGCGCTGAAGGACGCCGCCACCAAGACGCGGATCGTGTTGCTGGAGCCGCTGGACGAAGTCACCGTGCGGGCGCCGGACGAGTACCTCGGTACCGTGCTGGGTGACCTGTCGGCGCGCCGGGGCAGGGTGCTCGGCACGGAGTCGGTCGCGGGCGGGTGCAGTGTCGTGCGCGCGGAGGTACCGGCGACGGAACTGCTGCGCTATGCCATCGACCTGCGTTCACTCACCTCGGGTACGGCCACGTTCAGCAGGCATCACGTGCGCTACGACCCGATGCCGCAGGCGGCCACGGCACGCTGATCGCGCCCGCCGCCAGCAACCGTCAGCAGTTGCCGGGCGCTGCCGGGCGCTGTCGGGGTTCGGGCGCTGCGGGAGCCGTCAGAACTCGAAGCCGCCCGGCCTGCCGTTGCGGTCGGCCAGCAACCCCGCGAGTGTGGCGATGGCGATCTCGGGCGGGGTGCGGGAGCCGATGTTGAGGCCCACCGGCCGGTGTACCCGCTCGACCTCCGAGGCGGGCACGCCCAGTGCGGCGAGCGCTTCGATGTGCGGCCCGGGGTGGCGCGGGTTTCCCATCACGCCGATCCAGCGGGCCGGGTGCAGCAGCGCGTCGCGCAGCACCTCGCCGAGTTCGTCGCGGTGGTGGTCGGTGACGACGACGTCGGTGTCGGTGTCCAGCTTCGGCATCGACGTGACCACCTCCACCGCCGGGTCGAGGCCTGCCTCGGTGGCGCGCCGCGGGTCGGGCTCGACCAGCACGGCGCGAAACCGCAGATCCGCACCGTAGGACAGCAGGTGGGCGGCGACCGGGGAGGCGAACACGGCCACCAGCGTGCGTTCGGTGGGCGGGGCCTCGCTGAATCCGTGGGCGACGTCGCAGGCGGGATCGTGGTCGGAAGCGGCCATGACAGCCAGTCTGCCACGCCTGCCGGTGGTCACGGGATGGAGCGAGGCCGCCCGTCCCAGCCCGACTCCAGCAGCGTCGGCAGCAGTTCGGCCAGCCGTGCCGGGTACACCGCCTCGTCGGTTTCGCGCAGCCGCGCCGGGCTCCACCACACGCCGCGTGCGGGGCCCTTCGCGCCGTCGCCGGTTTCGCCTGCGTGGTGAACGAGAAAGAACCATTCGCTGCCCTCGTGCCGCCGGCCTCCAGCGCTGAACCGCAGCGAGCGCCGCCACACCGGACCGATCAGGGACTCGGCCTCGACGTCGATGCCCGCGGCGAGGCGAAGCCCACGCACCGCGGCGGCGCGCAGGTCCTCCCCCTCCTCCACCTCGCAGCCCGCGGCCGCCCAGAACGCGTCAGCCCCTGCACCGGGCCCGGGTTCGTGGTGCAGCAGCACCCGGCCGTCGGCGTCGGCGACCACCACCCGCACCATGGTCTTCTCCGCCGCGCCGCCGGAAGGCCCCGCGGTGTCCGGGTCGGGTTCGGCGATCTCGAAGTACTCCGGTCTGGCTGCCTTGCCCGCCAGCCGGAAGTAGCGCACGTGCCGCCGCCCGCGCAGTTCGAGTGTGTCGCGCACGGCGTCGTTGTAGACCCGCCGGGCGATCATGACGCGCTGCTCGGCGTCGGACAGCTCCTCCGCCAACGGCGCGGGCAGCCGTCGCCGGTCCACCTCGGACAGCAGCCGGGTGAGTTCGTTCTCGGCCACTTCACGCTCGTGCCGGGGTGCCGACTCCGCTTCCTTGGCGGCGGCGCGCAGCACCTGCGCCTGCCGCGGCGGCAGCGAACCGGCCGCGACCGTGCGCGCGACCACCGCCCGCCTTGCCAGTGCCGCGTCCAGCGCGGCCCAACCGGCGTCCATGCGCACATGCAGCCGGTCCAGCCGGTTCGCCGTGGCGACCAGCCACAGTCCCACGGCCACCACAACCGCGGAAAGCACCGCGAGCAGCGTGAAGAACGAGTTCATCGTGGCGCGTCCTGGTCGGTGCCGACCTTGCGGGGGTCGGCCGCGATCGCGGTCTCGTAGACCCGCAGCACCTGCTTGACCACGGTTCGCCAGTCGAAGGCCGCGACCCGATCCGTCGCCGCGGCCGACAGCCGCGCTCTGCGCTGCGGATCGGCGAGCAACTCGCGCAGCGCCCCGGCCAGCGCGGGTGCGTCCGCGATGGGGGTGAGCACCCCGCAGCGACCGTCGTCGAGCACGCGCCGGAACGAGTCCAGCGCGCTGGCCACCACCGGGGTTCCCGCCGCCATCGCCTCGGTGAGGATCATGCCGAAACTCTCACCGCCGGTGTTGGGGGCGCAGTAGACGTCGACGCTGCGCAGCGCGCGGGCCTTGGTGGTGTCGTCGACCTGGCCGAGCAGTTCGATGCGCTCGAACAGGTCGGGCCCGGCGAGCCTGCGTAACGCCTCCGGCTCTCCCCTGCCGACGACCAGCAGGCGCAGCCGAGGCAGTTCGGCGCAGAGCAGTCGCATGGCTTCCAGCAGCACGGCCATGCCCTTGCGGGGTTCGCCGAACCGGCCGACGAAACCGATGGTGCCGCCCTGCCTCGGGTAGCCCGCCAGCGGCTTCGCGTCGGCGAAGGCCGCCACGTCCACCCCGTTGGGGATCTCCACGGCGTCCCCGCCGAGGTGCTCCACCTGCACGCGCCTGGCGAGCGCGGACACCGCGATCCGCGCGGTGATCTTCTCAAGCAGCGGCCGCAGCACCGGCTGGAACGCCGACAGGGTGCGCGAGCGGGGGGTCGAGGTGTGGAAGGTGGCCACGATCGGGCCGTCGGCCACCTTCAGCGCCAGCAGCGAGAGGCTGGGCGCGGCCGGTTCGTGCAGGTGCAGCACGTCGAAGTCGTTGTCCCGGATCCAGCGTCGCACGCGGGCGTAGGACACCGGCCCGAACTGCAGCCGGGCGACCGAGCCGTTGTAGCGAACTCCGAGGGAGCGGCCAGCAGGATGCACGAAGGCGGGCAGTTCTGCCCCCTCGTCGGAGGGCGCCAGCACCGACACCGTGTGTCCGAGAGCCAGCAGCGCGCGCGAAAGGTCGACCACGTGCCCCTGCACACCGCCGGGTACGTCGAAGGAGTAGGGACACACGATGCCGACCTTCATCGCTGTGCTCCCTGCTCGCTACCCGCGGCCCTGGTCGGCTCCGCCGCGCCTTGCGACTCCGCCGACTCCACCGACTCCGCAGGCCCTGCGTGCTCGGATTCGCCGCGCTCGCCGCTGTCGGCCACGCCCGCCGCACCGTCCACACTGTCCGCACCGTCGGCGGGCCCGCCGTCGCTGACGGTGCCGTCGGCGCTGTCACCCTCCCAGAACGCCTGCAGCATGTGCCAGTCCGTCGGGTGCGCGGCGATGTCGCCCGCGAAGATGTCGGCGAGCGCCTGGGTGGCCGCAGGGACCTCGCTCCTGGCGTTCACGCGGATCCGGGGATGGATCCGGACCCCCCAGCCGCCGTCGGTGAACCAGCAACCCGCGGGCAGCAGCGCGGCCCCGGTGCTCACGGCGAGCCGGGCGGGCCCGCCGGGAAACCGGGCGCGCTCGCCGAAGAACGAAACCGGCAGGCCCGACCCGGTGATGTCGCGGTCGCCGACCAGGCACACCACCTTGTTCTCCCGTAGCCTGCGCAGCAGTGTGCGGTAGGACGCGCTGCCGTCGGCGGGCACGATCTCGAACCCCAGCGACTCCCGGTAGGCCACGAACCGTTCGAACAGCGATTCGGGGCGCAGCCGCTCGACCACCGTGGTGAAGCTGCCGGAGTGCCCGACGAGCCACACGCCCGCGACGTCCCAGTTGCCGGTGTGCGGCAGCGCGAGCACGGCACCGTTGCCTTCGGCGAGTGCCGCGTCGAGGTAGTCGGCGCCGCTGAGGTCGATGCGGGCACGCACGTCCTCGGGTTCCATAGCGGGCAGCCGGAACGCTTCCTGCCAGTACCTGGCGTAGGAGCGCAGCGCGCGCCGCGTCAGGTCCGTCAGCTCGGTCGGCCCGGCCTGCGGCACCACCCTGGCGAGGTTGCGGCGCAGCCTGCGCACTCCAGCGCCGTCGTGGCGGGCGGCCAGATCGGCGCCGAGCGCGAATGCCGAGGTCACCAGCCGCGGCGGGAGCCTCGGCACGAGCCGCCAGCCCGCGGCGTAGCCGAGAGCGCTGAGCCGGTGCCCGATCGCGGTCACAAACTCGCCCCCTTGGCCGCTCTGGACACCGCAACGACCCGCTGCAGCAGCGTGATGGCCGAGAGCACCGCCAGCAGCCACTGCGAGACCTCCACGGCGAAGGGCAACCCCAGTCCCTGCAGTCCGGTACCGACCAGCGCGATGATCAGCCGTTCGGCGCGCTCGATCAGGCCGCCGTTGGCGGCGTCACCGAACCCGGACGCCTCCGCCCTCGCCTTGACGTAGGAGATCACCTGCGCGAACACCAGGCACAGCAACGCGGCCGCCGCCGTGCGGGGGTTGTCGTCGACGGTGAACGCCCACCAGGCGATGGCGGCGAACAGCGCGCCGTCGACCAGCCGGTCGCAGGTCGCGTCGAGCACGGCGCCGAACGGGGTGCTGCCCTTGGCACGTGCCATCGCCCCGTCGAGCAGGTCCAGCATCACGAAGCCCCACACGGTGAAGGTGCCCGCGAGCAGCATCCCGTTGGGGAAGAAGGCCAGCGAGCACGCGATGGCACCTGCGGTGCCGATCAGGGTCATCGCGTTGGGCGTGAGGCCGGCCCGCACCAGCGCCGCACCGATCGGGTCGGTGACGCGGGAGACGGACGCGCGCGCGAAGATGTTGAGCATCTCATCCTAGGAGGTGCGGCTGCCTGCTGGTCGATTCCTACGAATCGCACCCTATCGACCGGGCCGACACCGCCTGCGGGATGTCCCGATCCCGGGCGCGGCATCACTCCTGCCCGGCCGCCAGCCGCTCGCCGGGCTCACGCTGCTCGCCGTCCTCGTGCTCGGCGGCCTCGGCGCACGCCGGGCGCAGCCGCTCCAACAGCGCGGCACTGATCTCGCCCAGCTGCTCGACCTGCGCCGGTGTCAGCGGGTCGAACAGGCTCGCGCGCACCGCCTCGACGTGACCGGGCGCCGCCGCCTCGATCGCGGCCATGCCCGCGTCGGTGAGGTGGGCGAAAGCGCCCCGCTTGTCGGTGGGACAGCTTTCCCGCCTGATCCAGCCGCTGGCTTCCATCCGAGCGACCGCGTGGGAGAGCCTGCTGCGGGACGACCGCGTCGCCAGTGCCAGGTCGCTCATGCGCAGCACTCTGCCCGGTGCCTCGGACAGAGCCACGAGCACCCGGTAGTAGGTGGCCGGCATGCCCGCGTCGCGCTGCAACTGCGCATCCAGGTGCGCCCTGAGCATGTCGACGGCGGCCGAGAAGTCACGCCAGACCCGCTGCTCGGCATCGGTGAGCCAGCGAGCTTCGGACATGCCAGTCATTCTACCCCTGATTGAACGCTCAATTAGGCCTCGGGCGAGGGCCGGTGGTACCAGGGTGCAACGAGCGAGCGAGGCCGAAGACTCGGCCTCATCGGACGGTTACCCGCCCGGCGAGACCTCCGCGCGACCACACCCTCGACCCCTTGATTGAGCCCTCAACCATCCTCGGCTATGCTCAGTAGTTGAGGGCTCAATCAAGGAGTCCGCCCACAAGCGCTCAGGCACAGGAGAACGCCCATGACAGCTACCACCGAGATCCCCGGTTACCTCGCCGGAACCTGGACCATCGACGAGACGCACTCCGACGTCACGTTCGTCGTGCGCCACCTCGGCGTTTCGAAGGTGCGCGGCCGCTTCACCGGGGTCGAGGGCACGATCGTCACCGCGGACAACATCCTCGACTCCAGCGTGACGGCCACCATCGACGCCGCCAGCATCGACACCAACAACGAGCAGCGCGACACCCACGTCCGCAGTGACGAGTTCCTCGACGTCGAGAAGTACCCCACGCTCAGCTTCCGCTCGACGGGCATCCGCACCGACGGTCCGGACTACCTCATCGACGGCGAGCTGACACTGCACGGCGTGACCAGGCCGGTGACCCTGGAGGCCGAACTCGGCGGCTTCGGGGACGGCCTCGCCGAGGGCAGCAAGGTGATCGGTGTCTCGGCGACAACGGAGCTCAGCCGGGCCGACTTCGAGGTCGGCGCGGGCCTGCCCACCGCCGTGGTCGCCGACAAGATCAAGGTCGAGCTGAACATCGAAGGCGTGATGCTGCCCTGAGCGAGGTCACCAGGCGTCGGCAAGCAACTGCCTGGTCTCGCCGAGCAGTTGCGGCAGCACCTTCGTGTGGCCGATGACCGGCATGAAGTTGGAATCGCCGCCCCACCTCGGCACCACGTGCTGGTGCAGGTGGGCGGCGATTCCGGCGCCCGCGATGACACCCTGGTTCATGCCGATGTTGAAACCGTGCGCCGCCGAGACCGACCGGATCACCGTCATCGCGTGCTGGGTGAACTCGGCCAGCTCCACGGTCTCCTCGCCGGTCAGCTCGGTGTAGTCCGCGACGTGCCGGTAGGGCAGCACCATGAGATGACCCGGGTTGTACGGGTACAGATTGAGCACCGCGTAGACGAGGCGACCGCGGGCGACGATCAGCGCCTCGGCGTCGGCCATGCCGATCAGCCTGCAGAACGGGCAGCCGCCCGCCTCGTCACCGTCCGGCTTGTTCTCACCCTTGATGTAGGCGAGCCGGTGCGGGGTCCACAACCGCTGCAACTGGTCGACGACCCCGACGCCGTCCTGCTCGACGTACTCGCGCCCCTCGCCGCTACCGCCCAAGGACGGCCTCCAGCGACCGCGCGGTCGGCGAGGAGTTCTCCCTGCGGGCGACCCAGTCCGCGATGGCCTCCACCGCCGTGGCCACCGGAACCTCGTTGAGCTGGCCGCCGTCGCGGAACCGGAACGACACCGCGCCCGCCTCGACGTCCTTGCCGCCGGCCAGCAGCAGGAACGGCACCTTCTGCGTGGTGTGGGTGCGGATCTTCTTCTGCATCCTGTCGTCGCTGGTGTCCACCTCGGCCCGGATACCCTTGGCACGCAACGCCTTCTCCACTCCGCGCAGGTGCTCGACGTGCTCGTCGGCGATCGGGATGCCCACCACCTGCACCGGCGACAGCCACGCGGGGAACGCACCCGCGTAGTGCTCGGTCAGCACGCCGAAGAACCGCTCGATCGACCCGAACAGCGCGCGGTGGATCACCACCGGCGTCCGCCGCGAACCGTCCGCCGCGGTGTACTCCAGTTCGAACCGCCTGGGGTGGTTGAAGTCGAGCTGGATCGTCGACATCTGCCAGTTGCGGCCGATGGCGTCCCTGGCCTGCACGGAGATCTTCGGCCCGTAGTACGCCGCGCCACCTGGGTCGGGCACCAGTTCCAACCCGGACTCCACGGCCGCCTGCCGCAGCGTCTCGGTGGCCTCCTCCCACTCCCAGTCCTCACCGATGAACTTGCCCGATTCCCCCCGGGTGGACAGTTCCAGGTAGAAGTCGGAAAGCCCGTAGTCGGCGAGCAGGTCGAGCACGAACCGCAACAGCGAGCGCAGCTCGCCGGGCATCTGCTCCTTGGTGCAGTAGATGTGCGAGTCGTCCATGGTCAGCCCGCGCACCCGGGTCAGCCCGTGTACCACGCCGGACTTCTCGTAGCGGTACACGGTGCCGAACTCGAACAGCCGAAGCGGCAGCTCCCGGTACGACCGCCCGCGCGAACGGTAGATCAGGTGGTGCATCGGACAGTTCATGGCCTTGAGGTAGTAGTCCTCGCCCTCGAACGGGATCGGCGGGAACATCGTGTCCGCGTAGTACGGCAGGTGGCCGGAGGTGTGGAACAGCCCGCTCTTGCTGATGTGCGGAGTGTTCACGAACTCGTAGCCGGACTCCTCGTGCCGCCTTCGCGAGTAGTTCTCCAGCTCCCGCCTGATGATCCCGCCCTTGGGGTGGAAGACCGGCAGCCCCGATCCGATCTCCTCGGGGAAGGAGAAGAGGTCCAGCTCCGCGCCCAGCCTGCGGTGGTCACGCCGCTCGGCTTCGGCCAGCAGTTCGAGGTAGTGGTCCTGAGCCTGCTGCGATTCCCACGCGGTGCCGTAGATGCGTTGCAGCTGCGGGTTCTTCTCGTTGCCGCGCCAGTACGCCGCCGCGACCCGGGTCAGTTTGAACGCGGGGATGTACTTGGTGGTGGGCACGTGCGGGCCCCGGCACAGGTCGCTCCACACGCGCTCCTTGCTGCGGGGGTCGAGGTTGTCGTAGACGGTCAGCTCGCCCTCGCCGAGCTCCATCACCTCGGAGGTGTCCACTGTGTCCTGCTGGGTGCCCTGGTCCGACTTCAGCTCGACCAGCTCCAGCTTGAACGGCTCGTCGGCCAGTTCCTGCCTGGCGGCCTCGACCGAGGCCACCACGCGGCGGGAGAACTGTTGCGACGCCTTGATGATCTGCTTCATGCGCTTCTCCAGCGCCTGCAGATCCTCCGGCGTGAACGGACGGTCGACGGCGAAGTCGTAGTAGAAGCCGTCCTTCACCGGCGGTCCGATACCCAGCTTGGCCTCGGGGAACTGCTGCTGCACGGCCTGCGCCAGCACGTGCGCGGCCGAGTGCCTGATGACGGCGCGGCCGTCCTCGGTGTTCGCCGCGACCGGTTCCACCTCGGTGTCGTGCTCCGGAACCCACGCGAGGTCACGCAGCCTGCCGTCGGCGTCGCGTACCACCACGACGGCATCTTCGCCCTTGCCCGGCAGCCCGGCCTCACGTACCGCCGAGCCCGCCGTAGTGCCCGCGCGCACCACCACACGTGGGGCTGGCACGGCTGCGACGGGCGACGGCTGCGACACGGCGAACTCCTTGACACGTGACTTACTTGACATGTCGATGCTAGCCGCCGCCCGCGAGTCCCCCGTTCCCGCCCGCGAGTCCCCCGTTCCCGCCCGCGAGTTCCGCGCTCAGGCCCGCGAGTTCCGCGTTCCTGCCCGCGAGTCGCCCGTTCAGTAGGCGCCGCGGCCGTAGAAGACGGCCCGCAGCGTCTTCCACAGGATCACCAGGTCCAGCGCCAGCGACCAGTCCTCCACGTAGCGAAGGTCGAGCCGAACGCTGTCCTCCCACGACAGCTCGCTGCGGCCGCTCACCTGCCACAGGCCCGTCAGACCCGGCTTCACGAGCAACCTGCGCCGCACGTCGGGCTCGTACTGCTCGGTCTCCTCCGGCAGCGGCGGGCGGGGGCCCACGAGCGACATCTGCCCGGCGAGCACGTTGACCAGCTGCGGAAGCTCGTCCAGCGAGTAGCGCCGCAGCAGTGCGCCGACAGCCGTCACCCGGGGATCGTCACGGATCTTGAACAACGGACCGCAACCCTCGTTGTGGGTGAGCAGGTCCTTTCGCACGGCGTCGGCGTCGACCACCATCGTGCGGAACTTGAGCATGGTGAAGGTGTCGCCGTCCCTGCCGACGCGTCGCTGCCGGTATACGACCGGACCGGGGTCGCCCACCTTGATCGCCAGCGCGATCAGCAGCAGTGCAGGGGCGGCCAGCACCAGCAACACGGCCGCGGCCAGCCGGTCGACGATCTCCTTGACCACCCGGCGGCCTCCGGTGAAGGCGGGTGCGGTGACCCGCAGCAGTGGCATCCCCAGCACGCCGGAGACGTCGAGGCGCGGACCTGCCACCTCCATCAGCACGGGGGCGACCACCAGTTCCGCCGACGTCTCCTCCAGGTCCCAGGCCAGCCGCTGCAGCCGGTGCGGAGTCCAGTACTGGTCGGCGGTGACGGCCACCACGCGGTAGCCGCCGCGCCGGACGTGCTCGGCGATGTCGTCCAGTCGCCCGACCACCGGTACGCCGTCGACCTCGCCGCCCTCGACACCCGAGGGGGTACACGCCGCCTCCACCCGCCAGCCGACATGCGGCAGCGCCCTGGTGCGCTCCACCAGGTCCCGCACGGTGTCGGGGTTGCCCGCCGCCATCACCGGAAGCAGGCACTGGCCGTGCCTCCTGGCCCGGTGCAGCAACCTGCGCAGCGCGTAGCGCGCAGGGAACATCACGGCGGCCACGGCGGGTACGACGTAGAACACCCACGGCTTCACCTCCAGCGCGCCCGCGAGCAGCCCGCCGAAGGCGACGAGGACGGCAGCGACGATCAGCGCCGCACCGACCCTGCGGAACTCCTCTGGGCCCTCGCCGAGTCCCCGCTGGCTCCACGCCCTGCACGCAGGCAGCGCCAGCAGGACAGCGGCTGTCGTGCCGAGGGCGTGCGGCTCGTCGAACCGGCCCGCTCCGCCGATCAACACGCCGCTCACGACCACAACCACGACGGTCACCAGGATGTCGCTGCCGATGACCCAGTTGCGGTACCGGCGTTCCCACGCCATCGCGGCCGGGGCCGACCGCGCAGCCCTGGAAACCGCCGTTGTTGCCCGGAAGGCCGAGTTGGCGCTTCTGCGGGGCAGCCCGTGGTCGGACGGCGACGACGGCCATACCGACTCGTCCATGCAGCCTCCCCGCGTCAATCTGTTCCGCGACCGGATGTCGTGCGCCGCGATGTCACGTCATCCCGCCGCGACTAAACGCGGAGAGTGACCAAACCGAACACACGCTCGGTAGCGGAGTGCGGATTCCATGACGAGGTATCGAACCGGGCTGGCCCCCTGTTACAACGGATTCCCTGGCAGGGCGGGTTTCCGAGAGCGACCAAAGACGACGGTCGGATCACCTGTCAGTCACGAAACGTAACGATGCTGCGGAGTCACCAAGTACCCACTGTAGTCAGTGGAGGGGTGACATGGCGTGGTCAGCGGCACGACGGCACCGGAACGGGCCGTATCGACGTGCCGGCCGGAGCGCGAGCTGATCCATTGTGGATAGCAGGCAAGATCACCGAAGGTGCCCGGCCGGGCATGGTGAGTGACAGTAAATGTGTCGTGACTCACGACAGGAAATCGTGGGATGCCGCAGTGGGTTGGACGAAGCTGTGACGGGAACACGAAGAAGACCAGGCGGCCGCCGGGTCTGACAACAGAAGCTTGTGGTGGGCGATACTGGGATCGAACCAGTGACCTCTTCGGTGTGAACGAAGCGCTCTCCCGCTGAGCTAATCGCCCCCTCGCGGTGTGGCACAGACTCTACCGGACGCCGATTCGGGCCTCGCCGCCGGGTGGGATCAAGGTCAGCACGGTACGCACATCCCCTACCACGGAACGCACAATCGCCTGCTGAGCAGGGATTCCGCCGGGGTGAGCGGCCGAGGGGGACAGAGGTCACCTGCGACATTCGCGCGACGGTTCTATCGCCACGACGCCAAACCGAGCAGTATGTACGTGGAGCGCGATCACCAGCTCCGTACACACGTACGTGTGGTCTTCGGAGAATTGGTGAGCGAGCCTGCGCCGGGGCGCGTCTCACAGGCAGGACTCGGCCGACAGGCCGGGGAGGGAGCAGAAGGGTACGACCATGCGAAACGATCACGTGACGCTGCGGTCAACGGCGGTCTTCGATCTACTGGCGCCGCGGACGCCTCCCGTTCCGGTGAAAGTCGAGTTGCGCTACGACACGCGCGACCCCTACGCGGTCGTGGCGGCATTCCGCACCGGCAGGGCAGGCTGGGTCGAATGGGTGTACGCCCGCGACCTGCTCGCCGATGGCCTGCTCGGCGACGCCGGCGACGGTGATGTGCGGATCCGGCCCTCGATCGAAGACCCGGAGTCCGTGCTCATCGAGCTGAACTCGCCGTCAGGCCACGCCATGTTCGAGGCCTCCGCCCAGGAGCTCGCGGACTTCCTCGACCGCACCTACGACGTGGTGCTGCCGGGCAACGAGCACCTCTGGGTGGACGTCGACGATGCGCTGACGCATCTCATCCCGAACGATCTGACCTGATGAGCGGCACGAGCCCGCGATGAGCACCCCCGGTGCACCCGGCCGAGGGGTGATCCGATACAGTTTGCGCACACGCCACGGCGAAGGGCCGACCGGCCCGGAACCGGGAACGCGGACGTAGCGCAGCTGGTAGCGCATCACCTTGCCAAGGTGAGGGTCGCGGGTTCGAATCCCGTCGTCCGCTCGACTGCGGCGGCATTCCGCAGTTGGATCAGGCAGCTGCCCGATCCACAGAACACGGCGGAGTGGCCGAGTGGTTCAGGCAAGGGCCTGCAAAGCCCTGTACACGGGTTCGATTCCCGTCTCCGCCTCGCGCGATTAGCTCAGCGGGAGAGCGCTACCTTGACACGGTAGAGGTCACTGGTTCGATCCCAGTATCGCGCACCACCTGTTTCTCCAGGTCAAACCTCCAACGGTGATCACCACCGGTGGGGGTTTCGTCGTCACCGGGAGCACAGCCCTGAAACAGTCGATCTTGCTCGGCAACACCCGCAGCGGTCGACGACAGCAACTTCGCCGTAGACGAGTTGGCCGTCGCAGCCTGACCGCAACCGTGCGAGCGCGACCGCCCGATCACAACCGCTCACGGCCTGCCTGCCGAACAGCTACCTCAACGACCTCGACACGCTGCACGCCGGCTCGGTGAACTCGGTCCGGAAGCCGTGGGACAACGCCTCGAGCCGGATCGGGCGATGAGCGAACGTCGGAACCAGCCGCGTTCACCGATTGGCGGCCAGCACAGCCGCGAGGCCCTCTTGCAGATCCTTGACGAAATACTCGGGAACCTCCAGCGACGGGAAGTGTCCCCCGGTCTCGGGTGACCTCCACCGGACGATCTGCCGGTACCGCTGCTGCGCCCATGGGCGTGGACACTTCTCGATGTCGCGGGGATACATGCTGATCGCTGCCGGGACGTCGACCCGAAGCTCGGGATCGAGCGAATTGTGGCTTTCGTAGTAGATGCGCGCCGACGACGCGCCTGTCCGCGTCAGCCAGTACAGGGTGACGTCGTCAAGAACGCGGTCCATGGAAATCGTCTCGAAAGGACTGTCTTCTGTGTCCGACCACTCGGCGAACTTGTCGAGTATCCAGGCAAGAAGCCCGACCGGTGAGTCGACGAGCGAGTAGCCGATGGTCTGCGGCCGGGTCGCCTGCTGCTTCGCATACGCCGCGCGGTGGTGCCAGAAATCGTGGGTTTCCTCTGTCCACTTGCGCTCGATCGCCGTCAGCCCTTCCGTTGTCAACCCGGGCGGTGCCTGCGCGAACGTCGTGTGAATACCGAGAACATGCGCCGGGAACCTGCCGCCGAGAACCGTGGTGATATTGCCTCCCCAGTCGCCGCCGTGGGCCGCGAACTTGCCGTAACCGAGCCTTCCCATCAGTTCCACCCATGCGGCCGCGATCTTTTCGGTTCCCCACCCGGTGGTGGCCGGTTTGTCGCTGTAGCCGAAGCCGGGTAGCGACGGGATCACGACGTGGAACGCCGGTGCGCCCGCGTCTTTCGGATCCGCCAACTCGTCCACCACGTCGACGAACTCGGCGATGCTGCCTGGCCAACCGTGCGTCAAGAGCAAAGGAGTGGCATCCGCGCGCGCGGATCGGCGGTGCAGGAAGTGGATTCCCAGACCGTCGATGGTCGTGCGGAACTGGCCGATCCGGTCGAGGCGCCTTTCGAAAGAGCGCCAGTCGTACTCGGTGCGCCAGTAGTTCACGACATCGACGAGGTCGACGAGGGGAACACCCTGATCCCACCGGCGAGGATCAGGCGCGGCGTGGTGGACCGTCTCGGCTTCCGGTAGCCGCGCCGCGGCCAACCGCGCGCGCAGCTCGTCGAGGTCGGCGTCGGTTGCGTGCGCTTCGAATGCTTGCACGTCGCTGGCTGGGCGGGGCATGAGACCTCCTGGCCGTCGTGGAACCGGCCACGACCAATCGCGAACCGGCTAAGACGGTTCTACCAGTCCGCCGTGCCGCTGTGCAACCAGCTAAGGTGGTTCCATGCGTGCTGGGTTCCCCGAATTCCGCCTCGGTAGCGTGCTGGCGACCAGCTTCACGGCGACCCTGACCGAGCGTCGTGGCGACGCTGTGGAGCGCATTCCCACGCCGCAGCGACTCGTCGACTGGCTCGCGGTGAACGGCCTGGCCGTGGAGTCCTGCACCACCGCCCAGCTCGAACTCGCGCGGGAACTGAGGGAGTCGATCCACGCCGCCGCGACAGCGGCCGCGCTCCAGGAAGCCCTGCCCGCGGCTGCTGTCCAGATCATCAATGACCGCAGCATCCAGGGTCGGGCCGCGGCTGTGCTCACACCCGAGGGCGATCGGCGTTGGCAACTCAGCTCGGCTTCCCGCGTGGAAGACGCGTTGAGCGTGATCGCCGCCGACGCGATCAGCATCATCGCGGGCGAGCGAGACGGAAGGCTGGCACTGTGCGCGTCACCAACCTGCCAGGCCGCGTTCTTCGACACCAGCCAGAGCCGCACCCGCAAGTGGTGTGACATGAACACGTGCGGGAATCGGCAGAAGAAGGCGCGCTTCAACGCCAACCGACGCAAAAAGCCCGCATCAGGGCAGTGATCGTGGCCCAGGCACTGCTGAGCCGACACGATCGTCCGGAGCTGATCCGACCCGCCGGTACCTCAACCACGACGTACGATGCCAACGGTCAACGCGTATCGCGGGCCTTGCCGCCTACAGTCGAGGATCCGTTTGCCAGTTCACATGCCGCCCCTGCCGGTCTCAGAGCCCAGGTGCGAGTGTTCTACGCGGCCATGCCCGATGACGATCCCTTCGTTTTCGGCGTGTAGGGGATGTCGGCGAACTCCAGCCGGATTCGGAGGGTCCGCATGATGCTGTTCAGCTTCAGCAGACCGATCTGTGAGAGGGTGAAGAGTTCGTCGACGTCCCAGGTCCTGCCAGCGACGGCGAGCACGATGGTGCTGGGCTCGGCGTTAGTGCGTGTTGGGTCGAGTGCCCGGACTTTGTTGTCCAACTCTGTGAGGGCGGCGTCGGGCTCGTGGCGGATGGCCTCGGCCGACACGGCGGCCTGGGTGAAGAGATGGCTGGCCGCGGCGGCGCGGCCCAGCCACTTCACGTGTGCCAGCTCGCCGTTCGGGCCGACGATGTCGCACAACTCGAACTTGGGATGCATGGGCGTGCGGGCGAAGTTGCGGTCCAGGCAGAGGTAGCCCGGCTGCTTGGCGACCAACTCGCAGTAGCGGTGTTCGTCGTCCTTCTCACCGCTGGGCACCCAGTGTGGGAACGTCAGGTCGCTGCGCTGCCGTAAAAGAGCGGCCACCTGGTCACGGATCTGCGTGACGTAGCCCTCGCCGATACGGAACCACTTGCCCTGGCTATGGCAGTAGCGCACGTGGTCGATGGTGGTCTCGAAGACCAACCACTTGCGTAGCGGAACCTGCCGCCCGTACTCGTCCTGACCATCCAAACCTTCGCAGGCGACCATCCGAGCGGATCCGAGGATGTCCAGCCGGCTGCGCTCAGGCAGCGCAGCGAATCGATCAATGATCTCGTCGAGGTCGAGCGTGGTCTCGACGGCGAAGTCTTGCCCGGGGCCCAGCCGCACAACTTTGAAGGAGGTGGCGCCTTCGATCTCTCGAATGGCGTCGGCCGGCCAGGCCGTCCCGATCACGCCGGCGGTACTGTCGCCGCTCAGCGCTGCGGCCAGGCGCCGCTCCAGCTCCGGGATCATCGGATGGTGCTTGCTCAGCGGGCGGGTCTGGCTCAGGATGCGCAGGTCTGAGTCATCGTCGGGCTCGGCGACGACATTCTCGATGGCTCGCAAGTCGGAGAGCAGTGCTTCGGGATCCTCGGCAAGTGGTGCATAGAGTGCACTGCTGGCCTTGATGGTGTAGGGCCTGCCGGTGAGCCGCTCGTAGGTGAGCCCGGTCAGGTCCGCCCGGCCTGAGATGCGGGTGACGGTCTCACCGTGGGGCTCCAGCCCGAACCCGCCCAGGTCACTGCCGCCGGGGAACGAGGTCTGCGTGAGGCGTGCGGTCGCATCAAGTGCTGACCGTGCGACAGTGCGAAGGCGAGCGGAATCGAGGCGCCGGATACCGAAGAGCATGCCGAAACCGTCGTGGATGAGGAGATCGTCGAGCAGGTGATGACCACCGCCCCAGGTCAGGGCGTAGGTGTGGTCGGCCAACGGCACCAGTAGGACTGCGAAGGGAGTCTTACTGGGCAGTTCCATCGTGAGACTGGTCAGGCTCTGCAGGTGCGTGGCCCAGGTGGGCTTATCGGCGTGACGCACGCCCGCGATGACGCGGCAGGTGATCTCGGACAGCCGGATGGTTTCGTCGATCAGCACGTCCTCGGATGCGGCAGACAGCAGGTAATCCTCCAGATCGAGAAAACCGTCCAGGCGGTAGAGCGATACCGGATGGCAGGGGATGCGCGGAGGCATATCGGCTCCTTGGCGGCGAGCGTGCCGGCGCACTCACCGGTGCAGGAGAGCACCGGAGCGTCGGCGGGGACCGTTGGATGACGGGATCGGGAAGGCCAGTGATCAAGATCTACTGGCGGACTCGGCGTATTGGCTCTACGCTCACCACCGTCCCTTCGTACAGATGTTCTGGATGGACGCCAGACCTATCGGAGCGGAACATCACGCGGCTCCCTGTTGCAGCAGGGAGCCGCGTTCTTGCACGGCAGGCACGGAGCCCGCGTGTTCTCATGATGCATCCCATCCTTGACACAGCTACGGAAGACGCGCCACCAAGCTTCGAACGGCTTGTAGCTACCGGTAAATGGCTATCCCCTGTTCGGTTGAGCTGATCAGCGGTAGCTACTTTCAGTTGTGATGTGTTAAAGACAGCGCAAGACAGCCCTCCCCTGATCGTGTATCACGCTACACGATCAGGGGATGATCACTACATGCCGCATCCAGGTCGTCCGATGTACCTGCCACGCCGCCGCTCCCCTCATCGCGGCAACGAGGGGCGGGGGCGCCGGAGTCACATGTCGGCTTCGGCGAGCTGCTCCAGCGGTATACGGTGGAACTCCAGGTGGTCTTCCTGGTTGACCCGCTCCATGTCGATGATCGCGACCTCGAAGACGAGGTTGGTCTCGTGGTGAGCGGTGTCGTCTTCCGCGTAACCGTTCTCGGACCGCATCGAGCAAGTCCGCGATCGTGCCTTGAGTACTCAGTTTCGCTTAACTCGTGGCCACTAGGCTGTCGAAGGGCGGCCTTGCCTTTGACTGCTCGCCCCGGCGGGTGGTGATCGCGAGCCTTGTCATCGCGGTCGCGTTCATCCGGCTGGTGGCGTGGGATTCTCGGCACCCTGCCGCTGCCGCTCGGCGTGGCCGGACACGAGGCTCCACCGTCATCATCGGGCTCAACGGACTGCGCCTTCGGCAATGAGCCGGGCGGCCACCAAGGGTTGTCGCCGGGGTGCAGCAGCGGCCGCCTTCCACGCAGTCAGCGAGCCGGGCGACGGTGCAGGCGGCACAGGGACAAAGCCCTCCGCCTCACACCGAGCCCCTTACATGCCGATCGGTCCAGCGTTCCGGCACTCGAACCGAGTGGGTGCCGCGCGTGCAACAACGTCCAGTGCTCCTTCGCTGCTACAGAGCGACGAGGAGGTGCTGGAGGTTCACCCCAGCGGTTTCAGCCATGGCACGAATCTGAGGTGATGGCTGTTGTAGCGGCGAAGAGCTCGACGTCCGAGGAAGTCCACGATCCTCACCCAGCAGAGACACGGGTGTGGTGACCGGCGATAGTCGGTAGGTCCGCCAGACCGGTGAGCCGGTCTCGGCGACCGCGAGGCTGCGCCCGTCACGAAGGATCACGGTTGTCTTGTAGTCGTTACGGGCGATAACCGCGGCAGGTCGATGTTCACAGCGGTTGGCAACCCGCGCAGCCGCCAGCCGCGGATTGCGAACCTCGCCGTCGACGACGAGCGCACCGTCGATGCGTTCGACGGTGAGTCCCTCGCTACGCAGCAACGCGAAAGTTTCGGCATCCGGGTCCTCTGCGGTTGCCTTTGCCAAGTCGACAAGTTGGCGGACATCGCTTTCCATTGCGACCCGGGAGTGTGTCACGTCCGGTCGGTAGAGGTATCGCTCGGCAAGCGCCAGGTCGGCCCGTGCGATTGTCTCTCGCGCGTTGTCCCAAGCCGACTTGAAGATCAAGTCCCGTTCGGTGCCGCGGTGCGGCTCGACATCCTGGTACAGCAGCGCTACGCACACCGCCAGAAGGGAATCCATGAACGACAGTGCTTGCTCAGGTACAGCGTCACGTTCCTCGCCCATCGGGACGAGCACACCAGCAAGGTCGCGGAGCTCACTGCGCCAACTCTCCTCCCGGCCCCAGACTCCGGCAGCGAGCAGGTTGAGGTAGTTCTGTGCCGCCATCATCCGGTACTCGACCGGGACAGGTGATTCCACGACGGTCCGGCACAGCCTCCGCGCCCACGCACGCCAGCGCTGCCGTAGCGACGGCGGAATGTACTGGGCATGCGCGCCGGCAGGGTTCTCAGGAAGATCGTCGACGACGTTCTCGTCCTCGTCCTCTGCGAGTTCGGTTTCGTCGATGTCCGAACCATCAGACCAGCCCAAGGCTCCGGTGGCGGGCAAAGACATCAATCGCGGAAAGATCAGACCGGTCAGTGACGGACCGAATGTCCGTTCGACCTCGTGGATCCAACGGCTCCAGCGGTCGTCGTCATCGACGCTCGCCTGGCTCGCCGCTGCCACGTTCCGGACGATGGTGGGTCGTTGGCCGGTCTGAACCTCACTCATCAAACGAAGTAGGTCGGCCTGAAACCGGCTGGCCAGTTGCGGGTCGGTGAAAGCCTCGTCCAGCTGGTAATCCCGGACCAGCCGAGGTCGATCTTGACTTTCGTCGCGTGGCCGGCAACGCACGGTGTCGGTGAGAAACACCTCGCTCGACGTGTGCTTCTCGCCATCCAGCTGTAGATACGCGCGCACGGCCCCGCCGACCCGTTCCGGCGCCCGGAACCGCACGGTGTTCCTGCCGTCGACCGGGTCTTTTATCGTGTGCACCGCAGTCCACGTCCCCGGAGTGGCGTCCGGGGAGGTCTCGATGGTGACCGGCGCGGCGGCTGTGGTAAGCAGCTCGATCACGATGCCATCGGCGAGCTGCCGAGCACCGAGCAGCTCGAGAAGCGGACGCCGCCCTGGTTCCGTCGACGGCGGAATGGTTTTCAGTGCCTGGACGGTGTCACCATCAGTCGCGGTGTCCCGTGGGAACAGACGCTCCGTGGCGGTAGCGAGCGCCACGAGTTCACAGTTGCCGCCCAACTCCGTGGTCAACAACATGGCGGCCCTGCTGAGGTTTGCGCTGCCTACCAACGCGGTCGTACCGCCGTTCACCAGCCACTCCACGAGCTTCCCGTGTCTTGTCCGCTCCTCATCGAGAAACCAGAAATCAGCTTGCGGCACATCCGACACCGCATCGGCCAACGTCTCACCGTCGTATTGTGACAACGTTTCTTGCACCGCGACTTCCACTACCGCAGGCTGGAAACGGTTCACCAGTGCACGTGCCGTTTCCCCACGAGAGTCGAAGAACGGAGCGGTCATCCGCAACGCCTCCACCGGGCCCGTCGGTAGCTGGTCCAGTATCGGCTCGTGCAGGTTGCCGAAGATCCGCAGCTGGGAAGCAGCGGCGTCGACCTCGGTGGGGATGACCGCACGGCCGATGTCGGTGACGGTCGTGGCGATCCACGATGGCATGCTCACCACGTCGGGTAGCTCGGTCAGCCAGGTACCGAGATCCGCCTGTGCCGCTGTGCCGTGGTGACGTTCGCCGCGGAGGACGAGCCACAGTTCATGGTTGTGGCCCCAGCCCGACATGGTCGGATTACCCGATCCAATCGCGGCCCAGACCTCCTCGTCACCCAGCAACACCACCAGTTTCGGGTGGAACGCTCCCGCGCACACGCCATGTCCGTGCTGGTATGCCCTGCCGGCATGGCGCACATCGACCGCCTCATGCACCGACTGCCGGGCGTCGGCGATCACGGTCACTCGCGCGCCCAACCCCCGGGCCGGTGACACGCAATGCCGTTCCAGGAAAGCCAGATCCACGGTGAACCCCGTTACCAACAGCTCCCGCAACGGTGCGTCCGTCCCTCGCCACTCCCGCAACAGCGTCAGCGGCGAATGAAACTCAAGCATCGCCTCCGTCATGCCGGCAGATCCAACAGCTGCGTCGCCGCATCGGTGACCACTGGCCGTGCTCCGCTCACGTCGAAGAGTCCCAGTTGTGTCGCCATCGTGCCAAGTTGCTCGATGCGCAGTCCGACGTTTCCCGCCCCCTCCCGCTGCGTCGCGAAATAGCGACCGTTGCGCTCATGCAGTTTCGCGAACAGCCTCATTCGCCCGTTGGCATCCACCTTGAGTTTGCGTTGCGCGACCCGGGTCGACTGCGCCAGCATGTCGTCCACGAGCGCCCGCGCGAAATCGGCGAGCGAGCGTCCTTCGTGCTCGCGATGCTGGTAGTCGATCCATCGTGGGTCCAAGTACTGGCCGCGGCCACCGCTGTGGCCCTGGAATGCCTCCCGTGCGCGGCCGGACAGGCTCTTCAACCGACGGCTACCAATCAGCAGGACGGCGAGGTCAGCTTCAACCTCCGAACGGCCGTCGCGCACTTCGGTCTCCGCGGCCAGCGGCTGTCCGTGGGCGTCGACCTGCGCGGGGAGGCCATGAACGAACTGTTGGACCGACACGTCAGACAGGTCCTGAGCTATCCACGCGTAGAGGTCGTCTTTCGTTGCCGATCCCGCACCGCTTTGCACGTGATCGACCAGTTGGGCCCACAACTTGCGCCACGCCCCGACGGAGAAATGCCGCAGCAGCAACCCACGCCACGCCAACGCCCGTTCCTCATTCGACAGCACCGGATCCGAAGACAACGCATCACCGAAGGCAACGGCGGACCGCATCGCGTCAACCCAGCCGTCCGCGGCCCGAAGTTGTACCGACCGCGCGAGGATCCTCATGGTCGCCCGGCGCGTGCGATCGTTACCCAGCCATTCCCCTGGTACGTGGCTGCCGGCACGGGTCGCGGTGAACAAACCACGCAACGCGTCGATGTCCGCGGTATTCGCGCTCTGAACAGCCAGTGATGCGAACCCGGACACCTCATCCAGAGCCACTGGGCGGTGCTCGACCAGTTCCAGCAGTGGCCGGTACATCTGACGGATGTCGACCGGGAGCGGGTGCCTGCCGCGCCGGAGCGCCTCGGCATCCAGCTTCACGGTGCCCAACACGACGCTCGGTCCGTTGTACTGAGACCAGAAACCCCATTGCCGCGGCGAGTACGCCCCCGGCCCCAACTCGGCCAGCGACTCAACGTTCCCCTTGCCGAGTTGCTTACGTACATGGTCAGCACCATGAGCGGGCGGGTCCTCACCGAGGACCACCGACACCAGCCCCAGCGCTACCTCCGCACGCCGCACCATCGTCCGGCACTGCGGTGTGTCCAAGCCTCGCCGCTCGGCGAACTCGGCAAGCGCCCAGTACAGCGAGTAGTACCGCACGAACCGAGTCAGCGTGGACGCGCCTGGCACAAGCCGGTCGACCATTGCCATCACGGGCGCCTCGACACCCAACGGATAGCGTCCACCGTTGCGATCGAGCCCCGGTTCAGACCATGCCGGGCCTTCCACCCGCATCGGCATCGGCGGCTCCTCTCCGTCGACCACGAGGTGAACGCCCATTCGTCTCTACCACAGCACGGCAGAGCACAACAGCAGCGGCCGGCGAATCCAGGACGCCCCATTCGCCTTCATCTCAGGACTCATCCCGGGTTCACCGACCGGAGCCGCTCAAGGAGTTCGGCGACGTAGCGGGTGTCTTCGTTGTCGCTGCCTTTGATGAGCAGGAGGTCGTCGTGCAACGCACGCAACGTCCACTCGGCTTCGTCGATGTCGTTGCGCGCCGCCTGCAGTTCACCGATGTTGCGGCGCACCTCGAGCGCGGTGTCGGTGCCGTCGCCGCGCTCACTGCTGATCCGGTCCAGGACGTCGTTGAGCCGCAGCAGCGCCTCGTCCACCTGACCCAGCTCGGCCCGGCAGTACGCGGCCTGCCGCAGGCTTTCCACCGCGTGGTCGCTGCGCGGCCCTTTGGTCCGGGCGAACGCCTCCGCGAGCGCGTCGAATTCGGGCCGCGCGAGGCGGTATTCGCCCGCGACGACCAGGATCGCGGCCCGGCGCAGCCGAAGCTGCAGCACCTGCGGGTTCTCCGCGCCGAGGACGTTGCCCGCCTGCTGGATCACGGCGTCGAGGACTTCGGCGGCTTGGACGAACCGCTCGTCCTCCAGCAGCGCGTCCGCCTGGTTGACCGCGTCCTGTATGGACTCTCGCAGGGCGGTGCGCGGCATCCGGGAAGCAGCCGCTGCCGATTCCGCCGCGCTGGGGCGCTGCAGGACCGGTCCGGATTCGGCTCTGCTGCCCGGCGCGTTGGGGCGCCGGAACACCAGCGTCGGGTCCGGCATCCCGCTTGATCCCGGCCCGCTCGCTTCGGGTCTCGAACCCAGTGTGGGCAGCAAGGGCAACAGCCGCTCGTAGACCTCCGTGGCGTCGGCGGGGCGCTCGGTCGGCGCCTTCGCGAGCAGATCCAGCACCAGCCGATCGAACTCGGCGGGAACGTCCTCACACACCTCCCGCAACGGCACCGGAACGGCTTCGAGATGCCGATTCCACCGGTCGATGTTGGTGTCACCGCCGAACACCGGATAGCCCGACACCAGTTCGTAGAGGACGCAGCCGAGCGCGTAGAGATCGCTGTGCGGGGTGACCTGCCTGCCCCTGATCTGCTCCGGAGACATGTACAGGCTCGTGCCCATGGGCGTTCCGGTGGCGGTGAGTCGGCCGGTGTCGGGCCGCAGCACCGCGGCGATGCCGAAGTCGAGCACCTTCACTCCACCGTCGTCGGTGACCAGCACGTTCTCCGGTTTGAGGTCGCGGTGAACCACGGGAATCGCGTGCGCGTGCGACAGCACCGTCGCGATCTGCGCGCCGAACGCCGCGGCCCAGCTGATCGGCAGCGGCTCGCGGCGTTCGATGAACGCGCGCAGCGGCACACCGTGCACGAGCTCCATCACCAGATACAGTTCGGCGACCCCGCTGTCGAGGCCGGCGTCGTAGACCTGTGGGACTCCGTGGTGCAGGATTCGCGCGGTGACGCGAGCTTCGCGCTGGAAGCGTTTCGCGAGTTCGGCTACCGCTTCCCCACTGCCGATGGCCTGCGGGCTGATTCGCTTGACCGCTACCTCGCGGTCGAGCACGACGTCGAAGGCTCGCCAGATCGTGCCCATGCCACCGGAGTCGATCTCGTCGAGCAGCTCGTAGCGACCGCCGACCGTGTCCGCCACGCGTCCTGTCACCTCCGACCGTCACGCTCCACCGACGACGCCCGCCGACTCATGATCCCCCGCGGCTGATCACGAGTCCACCGGTTCGGGCGACAACCCGCCAGGGCGTCCTCACGCGACGTCGTCAATACCCTCCTGCTTGCGGATCAGCCGCCACGCCGCGCTGCGGGCGCTGCGGTTCAGCGACTCCTTGAACGTCCGGTCGCGGCTGCTGAAGTACTGGTCTCCGAGGCCGGCGATGGTGTCGATGTGGTCGGCCATCTTGTCCTCGAAGACGTCGTCGAAGACCGCCCCGAAGTTCTCCTCGTTGTTGACGATCGCGGCCTGCCGGACCTTCTCGTCCTCGACGGTCTCGTTGAACGGGCGCGCCACGTCCTCCTCGGTGAACGTGGTGCCGTGCCGGTCGTTGAACCGCTCGATCAGCTCCGACAGCAGCGACTTGTCCTGGTCCTTGCCCGCGCCGGTTCCGTCGCCGAAACCGGGTAGCTCCGTGGTGCCCTCCGGCGTGAGCCCGAGGTCGTGTTCACCGGTCTTCTCCACCCGCAGATGGCTGAGGTCGACCTCGCCGATGTCGACGCCACCGTCCCTGCCGCGCGGCAGCCGGTTGAGCAGGTGCCGCCCGAACAGGTACAGCCGCTCCAGCTCAGCGTCCTGGTAGGGCACGATCTGCGACAGGAACCCGTATTTGCGGACGAAGTCGCCGAGGTCGAAGCGGAACTGCTCCGCGAGCTCCGACAGGGTCTCGTCGGCCAGCAGGGCCTCGTACCGTGCCACGGCGGGCGCGATGTGCCGGTAGAGCTCGGCGTGCAGCTTCGCCCACTTCGCCTCGCTGCCGCCGGCGACCTGCTCGGCAGCCAGGAACGCTCGCGCGAACTCGATCATCTCGGCGTCCACGAGGATTTGCGCGGACAGCACCCGGCTCTGCGCGTTGTAGAGCAGGTTCGGGTCCGACGGCAGCGTCGCCGCGTCCTCGAAGTACGGCCGGAACGACTCCTGGATCGCGTCGGCGTCGTTCACGAAATCCAGCACCGCCAGATCCGCCTGGGTCTTGCGGTCGGCGGTCCGGTTGAGCCGCGACAGCGTCTGCACCGCCGAGATCCCGCCGAGCTTCTTGTTGACATACATTGTCGTGAGCAGCGGCTGGTCGAACCCGGTCTGGTACTTGTCCGCCACCACAAGGATCCGGTACTCGGACTGCCCGGCCCCGCCGCCCCGGGTGGTGAGGTCGTCGGCACGGGTGTAGGCGAATGCCTTCGCCAGCGCACCCTCGGGCAGGCCGCCGTTCTCCTTGGATTCGGTGACCTCCTCGCCGTCGTAGGTCAGCGATCCGGAGAACGCGACGAGCACCCCGATGTCGCCGCGAAGTTTGCCCCGGTCGCGCAACTCGGCGAGGTATTTCTTGATGGCCCGCGACATCTGCACCGCGCTGTGCCGGGAGGCGGTCACCACCATCGCCTTCGCGCGCCCGCCGAGCCGCCCCAGCGTGTGCGCCCGGAAGTGGTCGACGACCACCTGCGCGTGCTGCGCCACGGTGGCGGGGTGCATCACCGCGGTGCGGGCAAGCTGCGAATTGGCCTTGGCCGGGTCCACCTCGCGATCGTCGGGGTTGTTGCTGATCAGCTTCCAGTAGGTGTCGTAGGTGACGTAGTTGCGCAGCGGGTCGAGAATGAAGCCTTCCTCGATGGCTTGCCGCATCGAGTAGGTGTGAAACGGCACGAAAGCGGGCTTGCCCTCGTGCTCGCCCTGGACACCGAAGAACTCCAGGGTCTTGGCCTTCGGGGTGGCGGTGAATGCGAAATACGACAGGTTCGGGCTCTTCGCGCGTTCGGCGACGCGCTGCTTGAGCTTGGCCTCGATGTCGTCCTTGTCGAGCTTCACCTCGGTCGCGCCCGCCTCGCCGCTGTCGTCGTCGGCGTCGAGCGCGAGTCCTCGCAGCGCCTTGCGCACGGCGCCGGCGGCGTCGCCGGACTGCGAGGAGTGCGCCTCGTCGATGATGATCGCGAACTTGGTGCCCCGGATCTCGGTGGGATTCTGTCGCACGTAGTCCAGCAATGCCGGGAAGGTCTGCAGCGTGACCGTGATGATCTTGCCCTGCTCGCTGGACAGGCGTTTCGCCAGCTGCTCTGACTTCGAGCCCTGCTTCTCGTCGATCGCCACGACCGTGCCCGCGGTCTGCTCGAAATTGCCCACGGTGGCCCGCAGCTGTGCGTCGAGGTTGCGGCGGTCGGTGATGATGAGGACCTTGTCGAACACCGGCGTCCCCGGCTTGAGCCCCTTCTGCCGCGCCTCGGAATCCAGCTCGGCAGGGTTCGTGGGCGTGTGCAGCGAGGACAGCCGGTATGCCAGCCACGCGATGGTGTTCGACTTCCCGGAACCGGCGGAGGCCATGACGAGATAGTCGTGGCCGGTGCCGTGGCGGGCGGCGTGGGCGGTGATCTTCTTGACGGCGTCCCACTGGTGGTAGCGGGGAAAGACCAGTGACTTCTTCAGCCGCCCGTTGACGCCCTTGTCGCGCTCCTCGTGCACGAACCGTTCGAGCAGGTCCAGCCAGTTGTCCCGTTCCCACACCTGTTCCCACAGGTAGGAGGTGGTGTACTTGCCGAACTGGACCGCGGCCGGGTTGCCCGCGCCGCCGGGCTGGCCCGGCCCGTTCGAGCCGGTGTTGAACGGCAGGAACCGGGTGCGTTCGCCACGCAACTCCGTCGCCACGAAGACCAGGTCGGGGTCGACCGCGAAGTTCGCCACCACCCGCTTGGTGAAGATGAGTTCGCTGGGGTCGCGCTCCTTGCGGTACTGGTCCTTCGCGTGTTCGACGCCCTGCCCGGTCAGTGGGTTCTTCAGTTCGGCCGTGGCAACGGGGATGCCGTTGACGAACAGCGCCAGATCCAGCCGCTTGTCACGGTCGGCCTGCTTGGCGGCGTATGCCAGTTCGCGGACGACGGTGAGCCGGTTGGCCCGGTAGTCGTCGAGCGCGGAGTCGGAGGCGACGAGCGACGGTTTGAAGTAGGCGAGCCGGATGCGCACGCCACGGTCCTTGACACCCTTGCGCAGCACGTCGAGCACACCGTCGGTGTCGATGGCCTTGGCGACCCGCTGCGCGAACCCGCGCTGCGCCGCGTTGGCGTCACCGCCGTAGTAGGTGAGCAGCTCGTCCCACTCGGCCTGCTGGGTGGCCCCGATGAACGTGAACAGCTCGCCGGTGTCCAACCCGAGCCCGGGGTCGTAGTCGGAGGCAGCGCCAAGCTCCCAGCCGCGCTCGAGCATCGCGTCGACGATCGCGGTCCCGAACACGACCTCGTGATGAATCGGGCTCATCGGCTACTCCTCGATTCCCCGCCCACTCGCGGCGGACACGTCGAACTCCCCGGTGACAGCGGCGGTGATCAGGGCTTGGCGGCGTTCGGCGAGCAGGGAGATCTGCCTAGAAATAGACTGTCTCATACGGTCCTGCGCTAAAACGAAACGATCTAGCTCATTTGCAATTCTCCGCTGCAGTTTAGAATCGGGATTCGGAACCCGAAGCATGGAAACCTGAGTTTCACCAACAGAAGGAACAGGTCCCGGGTTCACAATTTGCCCCATATCGAGCAGCGACAGAATTGTTCGCCAATATCGTGGATCGCCTTCCTTGAAGGAAAGCGCACGAACATTGTCGTCGACAACACAATCCCTTGACGCGATCAAGCGTCGGTTCAATAGGAGCGCTGCGCCGACTCGCGCATATAGAACCGAACCAGACGGAACAATTCTAGCCCCAAGCTCTTCGGCCACGTCGGCAGATATCCAGTTATCCGCGTCAGCGACAAATCCAAACTTGTCGGCGCGGTCGAAATCCGCAACCTTCACAAACGGGTAGTCACCACCCGCTTTCCCTTGGTAGCGATGCGGGAAGGTCGTCCCCATTATCACACGAGAAACCCTGCCAAGGTTTACAATTTTCCATGAACTTGGAATTCTTCCTAGCCAATCAAGTTCTTGATCGTCACCCTTGGATGCTGCGTCGAGCTGGCCGGTTGCGCAATTTCTCAGATAAGCTACTCTCCGCTCCTCTAGCAAATCGAGATGCCGCTTCCGAAGGTGCATCAGCTTGTCGATGCGGGTGGTCTCGGCGTCGAGGAAGTCGGCGATGCGGCGCTGCTCCTCCAGCGGAGGTACCGGCATCGAGACGGCACTCATGCGTTCGCGGCTCAGCTCGATCTGGTTCGTCGAGCCGTTCACCAACGTCTCGAACATGAATTCCTGAAACTCGTCCGATTTCAAGTAGTAGAAGCCGAATCGTTTGTCCACGCGAGTCGAGTCAAAGCGGGTCACGGTCACGTGTCCGTCGGCGACGCAGGGCCGGTGGTCTGGAGACTTCTCGAACCAACCAACGCGACCGAGAGTGCCGGTTCCGGTCGAGTTGACCAGCGAGTCACCAAATTCCAGGTATCCCTTGAGCTTGCGTGGGTCGCCCGCGAAGTCGTGGAACCGAGTCCGTTCCCACTCCAGTCCTGAGTCCTGGTTCGCCGCTTGGCTAACCATCCGAACCGGTCCGTCCTCCACGTAGTTCGGAGCCGTCCCACGAGCGAGCACCGACGTGACGTAGCGAAGTGGGACGTACTCAACGCTCATTCCGTCACCTCGCCCAGCAGTTCCTGGATCTCGGCTTCGAGTGCCTTCAGTTCGGCGTCGATCTCGGCAAGGGGTCGCGGTGGCTCGTACACGTAGAAGTGCCGGGTGAACGGAATTTCGTAGCCGATCTTGGTTTTGGTGTGGTCGATCCAGGCGTCGGGGACGTGTGGGAGGACCTCGCGCTTGAGGTACTCCTCGACGTCCTCGTGCAGCGGCACGTTCTCGTAGTCGCGCAGTTTCGGGTCGGGTTCGGTCTTGCCCTTGCTGATCTGCTCTTCGCCTTCCGGGTCGCGGACGCCGACGGCGTCGCGCAGTGCCTTGGCGAACGGGGCGCCGGTAGGCCAGGTGAGCCCCGCGTCGATGACGGTCTCACGGATCTCCTTGACGGCTTCCGCCTTCTTCCACCACGTCCTGCCCAGCAGTGGGCGCAACGCCTCGACGAATTCTTCGGGCGCATCGAGTTTCTGGATCGGCTTGGCCTCACGCAGCGCGGCGAGGGTGTCCTCGCTGATCTCGAACCGTAGCTTCAGCGGGCGTTCGACGGTGATGCGGCGGTAGCCGAAGTCGTCGTTGTCGAAGACCTTGACCTTGGCGTGCTGTGGGTGGCTCTCGTCCTTGGCGGCGTAGAGCGCGTCGGCGTAGAGGCGGGTGATCTCGGCGATCTGGTCGGCGTCGATGTACTTGCGCTTGTCGCCGAGGGATTTGCGCATCTTCTGCCACTGGTCGCGGGCGTCGAGCAGCACGACCTTGCCCCGGTAGTCGGGGCTCTTGCGGTTGGTGAGGATCCAGAAGTAGGTGGAGATGCCGGTGTTGTAGAACAGCTGGTCCGGCAGCGCGACGATGCCTTCGAGCCAGTCGTTCTCCAGGATGTGCTGGCGGATCTGCGACTCGCCGGATCCCGCGGCTCCGGTGAACAGCGGCGAGCCGTTGAAGACGATCGCCACACGGCCGCCGCCCTGCTCTGCCGGTTTCATCTTCGACAGCATGTGCTGCAGGAACAGCAGCGATCCGTCGTTGATCCTGGGCAGCGCGGGCCAGAAGCGGCTGTTCTCGCCGAGCCGTTCCAGGTCGTCCTCGACGTCCTCCTTGACCTTCTTCCATTCGACGCCGAACGGCGGGTTGGCGAGCAGGTAGTCGAAGGTGGCGCCCCGGTGGCCGTCGTCGCTGAAGGAGTTGCCGAACTTGATGTTGTCGGGGTCCTGGTCCTTGATCATGAGGTCGGACCGGCAGATCGCCCACGACTCGGGGTTGAGCTCCTGCCCGTACACGTCGACGATCGCGTCGGGGTTGAGGCTCGTGATGTGCTCGTAGGCGGCGCTGAGCATGCCGCCCGTACCGCACGCCGGGTCCAGCACACGGCGCACGACACTTGGTTTGCGCAGCGCGTCGTCGTCGGGGGCGATGAGCAGGTTCACCATGAGTTCGATGACCTCGCGCGGGGTGAAATGCTCGCCCGCGGTCTCGTTGGACTGCTCGGCGAACCGCCGGATCAGTTCCTCGAAGATATAGCCCATCTGGTGGTTGTCGACGACCTCTGGCCGCAGATCCAGGTCGGCGAACGTGCTGGTCACCTTGTAGAGCAGGTTGGCGCCGTCGAGTTTGTTGATCTGCTGGGCGAAGTCGTAGCGCTCCAGCACCTCGTAGGCGTTCGGGGAGAACCCGCCGATGTACTGGTTGAGGTTGCGCGCGACGTGCGAGGAGTCGGCCGCGATCGACTTCAGCGTCAGCGGGGTTCTGTTGTAGAAGCGGTGGCCGGAGGCCTTGCGGAGAAACCGATCGGCGTCGATGTCGCGGTTGCGGTACTTCTCGACCGTTTCGAGCACCTTGTCGCGCGTGGGCGCGAGCACGCATTCGAGCCGCCGCAGCACCGTGAACGGCAGGATCACCTTGCCGTAGTCGGACTGCTTGTAGTCACCGCGCAGCAGGTCGGCCACGGACCAGGCGTGGTTGGCCAGCTCGGTGTGCTTGTTGGTGTTCAACGACGTTCCCCTCGGTCTTCATCGATGGTGGACAATGGTGCCGGATTGGTGACCGACCGTCACCGACGGGAGTCACGAGCCCTCTTCCGGTGGCAGAAGTGCCCCGGTGGTCAGGCCGAGCGCCCACTGATCGGCCAGTTCACGCGCGACCTTCGCGGCAAGATTCGCCGCCGTGTGCATGGCTTCGACGCGGCGGAACGCATGCCCGTAACGGCCCTGGCGTTCCAGCGGGATGAGCGGCACCCGCAGCCGTTTGACGTCGAGTCGCTGGATCGAGGTGCCCACGGCCGCGCCGTGGATGTTCTGCTCAGCGGAGAGGAATCCGGCCAGGAAGTTGGAGTCCAGCCGTTCCGGGTCCGGGCGCAGCAGGAACAGATGCGGGCCAAGGACACTGCCCGCGTCGCGCTCGCCCGCGACACGGGCGGTGACCGGGCCGGTCAGCGTCTCCGGCAACAGCACGTCACCCGTCTCGATCGGGATGAGCTTGTCGACCGGCTTGTCGTGCAGGGAACCGGACGGCGGTTCGCCGGTGCGCACGTCGTGGTGGGTCAGCACCAACGGTGGTTCGCCTGCGTCGGGCAGCGCCAGCTGCCGCGTCGGCTTCGCGCGGTACAGGGTGAGCGCGCCGCCACGCAGCAAGTCCGCGACCGTGGCCGTTCGCCACGCCACCGGTTCCGGTCCCGCCGTCCGCCACAGTAGTTCATCGCTGAGACCGACCAGAGCGTTTCCGGTGCGTCGCAACCGGTCCCGCAGTTCCTGGGCGAGCGCGTCATGGCGACCAGGGTCGAGGACGGTCGCGACCCGCACGTGGCGTTGCGGGGTGAGGTCGACGGTGTCGTCGAGGAGGTCCACCACCGACCGGGTGCGAGCCAGACCGGGCTCCGGCTCGACGCCTTCGGGGTCCTCACGGAACTCGCGCCACGTCGTCAGGACCCGTTCCGACACGGCCTTCCAGTCGATCTCGCGACCGCGGTGCGGTTCGGTCGAGGCGTCGACGAACAGGATCGGCGGCGGATCGGCTTTCGGCGGCGGAGCCAGCACCCACAGCTGCAAGCTGAGATGCGGCGGCGGTGCCGCGCCCTGCGGCAGCGCGATCACCGCCCGCAACGCGCCCGTGCGGACGAGTTCGGAGCGGATCCGGCGCCCGCCGGATCGTTCGGCCGCGCCCGGCGGCATCACGACCACCGCCGTGCCGTCCGCGTCCAGGTGTGCGAGGCAGTGCTGCACCCACGCCAACTCGGACTCCGAGCGCGGCGGCAGGCCGTAGACCCAGCGCGAGTCGTAGGCGAGTTCGTCGTGGCCCCAGTCGCGGATGCCGAATGGCGGTTTGCACACCACCGCGTCCACCCGCTCGTCGGGAAAGGCGTCCGACCGAAGACTGTCGCCGGCGCGCACCTCACCGTCGGGGGCGGAGATCTCAGCACGGACCCGCGCCAACGCCGCCTGGTCCTCGACGATCTCCTGGCCGAGTACGTACGAGGCTCCCGCCGCGACCGCCGCCGCCAGCAGCCCGCCGCCCCCGCAGGCCGGGTCCAAGGTTCGTTCGACACGATGCGGCAACGCGACAAGAAGATCGGCCAGCCCGCGCGGGGTCGTGTGCACCCCGGTCGCCGTGGCGTCCACCAGGTGCTCAGCGAGGATCCGCAACGTCGTCTCCGCACCACGCGCGTCCAGACAGCGCAGCAGCGCCCGGGCCGCCGAATCGGACACCGCGAGCAGTTCACCGTCGTCGCCCAATGCCCCGACCAACTCCTCGCCGAGCGACTCCTCGGACAGCTCGGCGAGCTTCGCCAACCGCTCCGGAGCCAGACCCGCCAGCGGCGGCACGAGCGGCAGCAGTTGCCGGGCCAGTGCCCGCCCGTCGAGAGCCACGCGCAGCGCGATGCGCAGTTCGGCCTCCGGTGTCGCCTCCGGTAGCTGCCCGCGCTCCGACAGCCACTCGCGAACGGATTCGAGGTCGTAGGTCGGGCTCGTGTCCGTACCACCCGCCGGACTCGGGAAGTCCGGGTGACGGCGTCGCCAGTTGCTCACGGTGGCGCGCGTGACCCCCGCCAGCCGAGAGATCTCGGCAGCGGTCACCTGCGTGGTCGGGTCGGGCATCACGGCGTCCTGTCGTCAACGATCGTCGGAGTATACCGAAGCCTACCCCGTACACGGCGACAAACCAAGTTGGAACGAAAAACTCCGTTTGACAGCGTTTTCAGTTGACAGCTATGGATCCTCCTGCTTTCATAATGAGGCCGCATACGGAGGCTCGCTCCTCGTGCCCGCCGCTTGGCCTCACCCCGTTTGACTCCACACCCCAGGAGGATCCGTGTCTTTGCCACTGCCCGCGCCGCAAGTGGAGGGCATCCGTCTCAACGTCATGCCGTTTCGCACCGACGCGGTGATCGGGACGATGGCGTTGCCGACCCTGATCCAACTGGTCCCCTCACCTCGTAATCAGGAGAACAAGCGGGCATTGCAGTACCTGTCGGGCGTGCAGCGGCGCAACGCCGAGCTCCGCGGCGAGGTGCAGCGGATGATCGCCTCAACCACCAAGGGCAAGAACATCACCCCGTACGCCCACTACATCGCCGACGGGCTCAAGGGCCGACACGGCGCGGGCTGGTCGACGCCGCCGGTCACGCTGTGGCTGGCGGGCGAACCCGGTTCGCTCAGCGACGAACTCGCCGCGGGCGCCAACGTGTTCACCATGTCGATCACACCCGGCTCCCCCGTCATCGCCGTCGACGGAGAGACCCAGGTCAGCGCGTGGCACGAACTCTCCGACGACCCCGAACGGTTTGGGCTGTCGCCTGCGCGGCTCGCGGTGGTGCGGATCCCGTTCGAGCTGTACTGGGGACTCGGCGTGGACGACGCACGCCAGATCTTCTACGACCGCAACGTCAAGGGCGTCGAGGTCGCCAAGAACCTCGCCATGTCCATGGACCAGCGCGACTTCTGCACCCGGCTCACGCGAAGCATCATCGACACCCTCGAAGTCGAATTCGAGGGCCGCACGGTGTCCTTCTCGACGTTCGTCGACACCAAAGGGCGCCAGCTCAAGAAGTCCGGCCCCGAGTTCGTCACACTCTCCGCGCTGCGCAGCCTCGTGGTCACCGCCCTGCACGGCCGCGCCGGGCTCCAGCGCGGCTCGGGCGACGACCTGCCCGACGGTGTCTCGGCCGAGCACGCCACCGCACGGCTCGTTCCGCTGCTTTCGCGGCTGCTCGTGCGCCTTTACCCCGAGTTCGCGGCACGCTCGACCGTCACCTCGCCCGCCGGGCTCGCAGGACTCGGCATCGCCGTCCACGAAGCCACCGGCTGGTCGGCCAGTCGACGGCCACTCAGCGAGGACGACCTGTTCGGGCTGCTGGCCTCGGTCCGCTGGGAACGCGACGCACGCTACTGGGATGGCGTCGCCGCCAGCGCCAACCAGTCCGGAGTTCTCAACTTCCGAGGCGGCGCCAAGGACGCAGGCGGACGCGTAGCCGACGCGATTCTGTACCCAGAAACCGAATTCGGTCGAAAGATCCGGGGCTGGTGAGCCAAGTAGCCGAGTGCCGACACCGACCAGGCTTGGTGGTCATCACGAGTTCGTCACGTCTGGCTCGGCTCGTTCACGTGGCAGTGCCCTCGGTCGAACAAGCACCTGACACAACGATCAGCTCGTTCGTCTCCATGTAGGCGTACGCGGTTTCGAGGAGTGACGACATGACGGCGGCAGCAGCGCACGCGGAGTCGGTACGAAACGGTGACTACGCGGCGTTCATGCATTGCAGTTCGGGTGACCGTTGGTTACCTGAAGCCGAAGCACAGACCTCCGCGTGGCTACGCCGCCGAAAGAACTACGACGTACCACTGAACGTCTCCGCGGACTACACACAGGCGAATTCAGCGCTCTCGGTCCGACGCCTCACCGGCGACGGTCGTGACGATCTCCGAATCCGTCTGGTCGAGAACCAGGGAACGAACGGCAAGTGGACGACCGACCTCATTGCCCACGATGAGCCCGGTGACCACGCCTGGATCAATCTCACCGTCCGCAACGACCAGGGGCGATTCGTCAACGTCCCTGGGCTGGCGAAGTTCTTGATGGAGGCGCTGCCGCTGGGAGACGGCGGCATCGAGTTCACCGGCAAGCCGGCTGTATACCGCGAAGGCGACGTCGATCGGCTGATGTCGCTGCTCGCCGACCAGCGTCGGCATGGCCTGGTGTTCGTGGCGGGAACCGACTCGGTCGCGGGCTTGCCGTTCGATCCCTACGTTCGGAAGGTGGGGGAATGGGCGAGTGAGGTCCATGGTCTCGCGCAGGTGGTCGTCCTCGACCCCGCGGCGAGCCAGGCATTCGCTCGGCGTGCCGGAGACCGCTACGCGGCTCCCCCTTGGACCATCCGGACCTACGGACCGGGCGTCGTGTTCGGGGACGACCGAGATTTTCGGCGGCATCGTATTCTGGGCACCCAGCGGCTTGCCCATCGCCCCGACCATACGATCCGCCGCCTGCTCGGCGACATCGTGCGGGAGCAGGCCGCTACCCGGCCTGCTGTCCCCGCCGTGCTGCGGGTGCAACGCCGGTTCGACCGGGCCGAGAACCGCCGCTTGGTCGAAGCCGTGGAACCCGTCGCGGTGGAGACGCCGGTTGGCGCGTCGGCGGACACCACCGTTGATGCGCCCATACAGGCGCGCACCGTCGTCGAACCCGACCGCAAACCGGCGGAGCCGCCGCGCGGAGCCGAGCTCACCGAGCAGCAGGAGCAACTCGCGCTCGTCAAGCGGATCCTCGGTATCACCACCGTCACCGAACGCGAAATCAGCGAAGCGATCCTGCGCATCGCCCATCGCCACGCGAATCACCAGGCACTGCAGGCGCTGGAGCGACGTGTCGATGACCTCCAGCTCAACGTGTTCGAGCTGGAGGACGAAAAGGCGAAGCTGTACAAGGCACTCAAGGACTCACAAGACGAAACGCAGCTCGTCCACCTCGAGTTGGACGATCGGGACGCGCGCATTCGGTGGCTCAAGAAGCGACTCAAGGACCGCGGAGATTACGAGGCAGCTTGTGTCACAGACGTACCGGAAGAGTTCTACACGGCCTACCCGGAAAGCTTCGAAGATCTGCTGGAACGGCTCGACCAGATCGATGGGGTGGTCTTCACCGGCGACCCGGCCGAGGTCGCCAAACTCAACCAGATCGACACCGAGAATGCCGCCGTGCGTACCGCGTGGGAGGCCGTATTGTGTCTTGGCGATTACGTGGAGGCTCGGAAGTCAGGAAATTGGAACGGAGGACTCGACCAGTACATCAAGAACCCGCCTTCCGGTTACCGAACAGTCTCGAAAGGAAAATGGGGACGTTCGGAAACCAGAGTGACGATGAACGCCTACGGCGGCGACCGGGTGTTCCCGGTACCCGAGACCGTCGATCCGTCCGAGCACGTTTCCATGACCGCGCATTTCAAACTCGCGAAGATCGGCATGCGCAGCCCTCGCATGTACCTTCACGACGCACACCCGACACAACCGTGTGTCTACATCGGCTACATCGGCGAACACCTGACAAACATGCAGACCAATTAGAAGGTTCCCGGGCTCCGCTTGCGTGCCGATGCGGTGGGCGACCGTGCCAACTGGTGGCTTGGCGTCGTTCAGTTCACCACCTCCCGTGCCACGGCGGAACCGGCCTCGCGAGCCGAGCGGCAGCAGTGGACGCGGTTGGCTGTGGTCGCGCTCGATTCCGCCTTCGAGGACGGCGATTTACCCGCACGGCACATCGCCGGGCGGAAGGCCAACCTGACGCTCGCGCTGCCCAGATTCGGCGCGCCGACCGACTTCAGCGAGACCCTGCGTCCTGATGACGTTGCCCGCGCCTGCTTGAACGAGGTCCGGATGTCACCCGAGGAGGCCGTATCGACTCGCTGGGAGTACCGCGCGGAGGACGTCGGCATCATGCGGGACCTTCGCGCGGTGCGCAATCAGGTGGTACCCGCGCTTGGCCTGGCTTAGCAGGTCGTAAACGAAGACCTGCGGCGACAGCTCGAGCGTTGGCGTGAAAGTCGTGCCGAAGCTGCCGTAGCCGCCGATCCGAGCCTCACGAACTGGCGACGGTGTAACAAGCCGACGGCACCGCTCGCCCTGACACCCTTGACTCGACCCGTCGGTAAGCGCAGACTTACGTTTGTGGGCACTTACGCTTTTGCCGCGTGGACCGCGCTCGGCGACCCGAGTCGGCAGCACATCTTCGCGCTCCTCGCCGAGCGGCCCCGGTCGGTGACCGAGATCGCGCGGGATCTGCCGATCAGCAGGCCCGCGGTCTCCCAGCATCTGCGGGTACTCAAGCAGGCCCACCTCGTGCGAGTCCGGTCCGAGGGCACGCGGCGCATCTACCAGGTCGACCCTGAAGGCCTCGCGATCCTGCGCGAGGACCTGGACAGGTTCTGGAACAAAACACTGGAGAACTTCAAGCAGATCGTGGAACAGGAAACGGAGTAGTCCCATGGCGACCACATCCACCGAGACATCCGTACGGCGCGAGATCGAGGTAGCGGTTCCCGCCGACCGAGCCTTCGCCGTCTTCACCGAACGGTTCGACCAGATCAAACCGCGAGAACACAACATGCTGCCGGTGCCGATCGCCGAAACCGTCTTCGAGACCCGCGTGGGCGGCGCGGTCTACGACCGTGGTGAGGACGGGTCGATATGCCGCTGGTCGCGCGTGCTGGCCTTCGAGCCACCGCACCGGTTCGTCATCAGCTGGGACATCACACCCCAATGGCGGATAGAGACAGACCCGGACCGGTGCAGCGAGGTCGAAGTGCGCTTCCTGCCGGTCGGGCCGGAAAGAACCCGGGTGGAGCTGGTGCACCGGCACCTGGACCGCCACGGTGACGGGTGGCACGGCGTGTACGCCGGGGTCGCGGCCGACGGCGGTTGGCCGCTGTACCTCAACCGCTTCGCCGAGCTGGTCTCCGGAGCGTGATCACCATGGATGTCATGCGGTTGGCCGAGGCCGAACGCCGCGACCTCGCCGACTTCCTGGAGAGCCTGAAGCCGGACCAGTGGCAGGTTCGCTCGCTGTGCCCCGAGTGGACTGTCCACCAGGTCGTGGCCCACCTGATCAGCTACGACGAGCTCGGCGGACCCGGGCTGCTCGCCCGGTTCGTGAAGGGCTGGCTCGGGCCGGGCGACGTCAACGCCGTGGGTGTGCGCGAATACGCCACCCGCACTCCCGAGGAACTGGTGGCGCTGATCCGGCGGTACGCCAGGCCGCACGGGCTCACCGCGGGATTCGGGGGCGCCATCGCGCTGACCGACGGGCTGATCCACCACCAAGACATCCGCCGCCCGCTGGACGCACCGAGGCAGATACCCTCGGACCGGCTGGTGGCGGCGCTGCGCATGGCGTTGCGGTCACCGAGGCTGCCTGCTCGCCGCAATGTTCGCGACCTGCGGCTCGTCGCGGGCGACATCGAATGGTCGCACGGGACCGGCCCCGAGGTGACCGGTCCCGCGGAAGCGATCCTGCTCGCGATTTCCGGACGTCCGGCCGCGCTCGCCGACCTCAAGGGCCCCGGGCTGGACATCCTCACCCAACGGGTGGCCGCCGGCGGCTGAGGCGACGCCACAGTGCCCGGCGTCCACACCGGACCACGGAGCAGACCGCCGACCGCTCAGGAATCCCCCTGCTCGTCCCCGCGCTGCTGCTCGGCGAGGAAGCGCTCGAACTGGCTGGCCAGCTCCTCCCCGGTGGGCATGTCCGTCTCGTCGGCGAGCAGGTTGCCGCCTTCGGCGCTGGCGGCTGCGAAGGCGTCGTACTGCCGCTCCAGCGCGGCCACCACGTCCGCCGCCTCGGCGGAGTCGGCCACCTGGCGGGCGACCTCGGCGTCGACGCGGGCCGCGGCCTCGCGCAGCGCCTCGCCGGGAAGCCGCAGCCCGGTGGCGCTCGTGACGGCGTCCAGCAGCGTCACCGCCGCCGCCGGGTAGCGGGTCTGCGCCAGGTAGTGCGGCACGTGCGCGGCGAACCCCAGCACGTCGTGTCCCCGCTGCCCGAGCCGCAGCTCCACCAGCGCGGCCGCGCTGCCGGGGATGCGCACCTGGCCGAACGTGGAGCGGTGACCGGTGAGCAGCTCGTCGCGGGTGCCGTGCGCGGTGACACCCAGTGGCCGGGTGTGCGGCACACCCATCGGGATGCCGTGGTAGTTGACGCCGAGCCGCACACCCCACCGCTCGACGAGCGAACCCACGGCGTCGGCGAAGCGTTCCCACTCGTGATCGGGTTCGGGCCCCCGCAACAACAGCAGCGGGTTGCCGTCGAGGTCGTGCGCCAGCCGCACCGTCAGTTCGGGCGCCCGGTACTCGGTCCAGCGATCGACCGAGTAGGTCATGGGCGGCCGCCGTGAGCGGTAGTCGACCAGGCGGTCGGTGTCGAAGCGGGCCACCACGCGGCCGGGCAGTTCGTCACACAGGTGGTCGGCGAGCACGCTGCCCGCCGAGCCGGCGTCGATGAACCCGTCGAGGTGGTACAGCAGTACCGATCCCGTGAGTTCGGGCACGTCGGAATCCATTTCGTACAGCCGCTCCGGATCGGCTCCCACCACGCACCTCCTGACACTCACCCGAACCCTCGCCCACGCGGGCGCCGTCATCCCATCACATCGCGACGCTCGCGCGCGAAGCACACCGCATGATGGAAGATGTTTGGCGTGCACGCGTCACAGACACCTCCGAGCCCGGCGTTGACCCCTGAGCACATCGGCAGCCTCGCCGCGGTGCTCGATCTGGTGCGCACGGGTACCGCCAGGACGAGGCCGGAGATCGGCAGGCTGTCCGGCCTGGGCCGTACCGTCGTGACGCAGCGCGTCAACCAGCTCACCGAACTGGGCCTGCTCGAGGAGGGGGCGCTCGGACCGTCCAGCGGCGGGCGGGCACCCCGTGAGCTGCGGTTTCGCGCTCGGGCCGGGGTGGTGCTTGCCGCGGAGCTCGGCGCGACGAGCATCGGCGTCGGGGTCACCGACCTGGCAGGCTACGTCCTCGCCGAGCACGAGGAGCCCGCCGACATCGGTGTGGGCCCCGAGCAGGTGCTGTCCCGGGTGGAGGAGTTGTTCGACGAATTGCTCGCCGGGGTGCGTGCCGAGCAGGACGAGCGCCTCGGCGTGTGGGGCGTCGGCATCGGGCTGCCCGGGCCGGTGGAGTTCGCCACGGGGCGGCCCAGCGCACCACCGATCATGCCGGGGTGGGACGGCTACCCCGTGCGCGACCGGCTGGCCGCGCGGTTCGACGCGCCGGTGTGGGTGGACAACGAGGTCAACACGATGGCGCTTGGCGAGTTGCGCGCCGGTTCGGCACGCGGGCAGCGCGACATTCTCTACGTCAAGATCGGCACGGGCATCGGCGCGGGCCTGGTTTCGGGCGGCAGGCTGCACCGGGGAAGCCAGGGCTGCGCGGGCGACATCGGTCACGCCGCCGTCGCCGACGAGGCCGAGGTGGTGTGCCGATGCGGCAACACCGGCTGCCTCGAGGCCTACGCGGGCGGGGCGGCGCTGGCCAGGGACGGGACCGAGGCGGCGCAGGAGGGCCGCAGCAAGATCCTCGCCGACGTACTCACCAGAACGGGCACCATCACCGCGGCCGACGTCTCACACGCGGCGCAGCGCGGTGACCGCGCCGCCGTGGAGCTGCTCATGCGGGCGGGCAGGCTCATCGGCAGCCTGCTGGCCACGCTGGTCAGCTTCTACAACCCCGCCCTGGTGATCATCGGCGGTGGCGTCGCCGGTGCCGGTGACCTGCTGCTCGCCGCCGTACGGGAGTCGGTGTACCGCCGCTCGCTGCCGCTGGCCACCCGCGAGCTGCGCATCACCCGGTCCACGCTGAGCGACCGGGCCGGTCTGGTCGGGGCCGCCTTCATGGTGATCGACGAGTTGTTCGCCGCCGAGCGGCTGGCCCACTGGGTGGGCAGCGGCTCCCCCGCGGGCGCGCCCGGTCTCGTCGCGATCCCGCTGCGAACGCCGGTCGTGTGAGCCATGCCCGACCGCGTCTACGCCGGACGCTCGGCGGCCGATCGCCGCGCCGAGCGCAGGCGGCGGCTGCTGCGGGCGGGCCTGGCGTTGTTCGGCACCCAGGGATACGCCGCCACTTCGATAGAGAAGCTGTGCGCGGCGGCGGGCGTGTCCACCCGCAACTTCTACGAGGAGTTCACCGGCCGCGAGGAGCTGCTGCTGGCACTGCACGACGGCGCGCAGCAGCGGGCGATGAGCGCGGTGTCGACCGCACTGGCGCGGGCGGGCGAGGAACCGCTGGCGCGGCGCATCGAGCTCGCCGTCAGCGCCTACCTCACCGCGACGGCGACGGACCCGCGCTGGGCCCGGCTTTCGGCGGTGGAGGTCGTCGGGGTCAGCGCCACCGTGGAACGCCATAGACTGGCGTGGCGAAGCCGCTGGGCGGAGTTTCTCGCCGCGGAGGCACGGCGGGAGGCGGCCTGCGGCCGGACTCGCGACCGTGACTTCGACCTCACCGCCGTGGCGCTGACCGGTGCCGTCGACGAACTGCTGCGCCACTGGGCCGCGGGCGAACGGCAGGTCGAGCTCGACGACGTCGTCGCCGAACTCGTGCGGATCGCGACCGCCGCGCTGGCCGACTCAGCGTGACCCGTGCGGCTTCCGCTTGCGGATCGGACGTCTCGACACGGAGTCAGGCCGGGTCGGCCTGCCGCATCCGGCTGTTGTGGAACGACGTGAACAACCAGTTCCCCGCCCGCCTCACCGCCACCTTGGTCTGCAGGGACAGCTCCTCAGGGCGGCACCGGGTCTCCCCCGGCCGCAGCACGCAGTTGCCGCTGGTGATGACGAGCGCGACGTCGGGGGTCACGAAGCGGACGACGCGTTCCGCGGCAGGCGACATCCGTGTTGCGGCCATGAAAGTGTCGAATCCCTGCTGGAAGCTCTCCTCGATGGCGGGTCTGCCGTGAAGCCTGCCACCCATCCAGTCGACGAAATCGGCGTCGTCGGTGAACGTGGCCGCCCACGCGGCGCCGTCGCCGTCGGCCCATGCTTGAGCCTGCCGTTGTTCGAGTTGTTCGAGGGCGGCCTCGTCGTCGGTCGTGGCTGACCGCGGTGTCATCTGCTCGTACCTGCCTTTTCGAGATCGTGGCTATCGGGTGTGGGCGGCGGCCAGTTGGCCGACAAGAGCCGCGAAACCCATGTCGAGGTCGGCGTAGACCTCGCCCGCGACGGGGTCGGCGTTGTCGGCGAGAACCTCAACCATGAGGCTCGCGTAGTCGCTCGGGACGACTCCGGCCTGGTGCATCCGGAGCAGGCCGGTTTCCCGTTTCGTGGCGGAGAAGGTGCCGCAAGCATCGACGGCGACGTAGGCGTCGTAGCCTGCCCGCTTCGCCGCGATCGCGGGGAACGTGGCGCAGACCTCGAGCGAGATGCCTGCGATGACGACCGCCGACCGTCCGGTCGCCTCGACGGCCTGCCGCACGCGGTCGTCGTGCCACGCGTTGACCATGCTGCGGTCGATCACCTTTTGCTCGGCGGGCAGGGCCGCGCGCAACTCCGGAATCAGCGGCCCCCACATGCTGTCGGCCGCGGTGGTGGTGACCACCACGGGCAGGTTCAACCGCAGTGCGGCCTTGGTCAAGCAGGTGACGTTGTGGGTGAGTTCGCCGACCGTGATGTCCCGGACGCCGGTGAACAGCCCGATCTGGTGATCCACCAGCAGCACGGCGGTGTTGTCTGCGCTGAGCGATTCGGAAGGTCTGCGCTGCACGGCCATTTCTCCTTGTTCAGTGACGTGTGGCTTGTTCAGGGCGCGGTGGGTTGGCACAACCGCGGACGGATCGGTCAGCCGCCGTGGAACGAACGCATCGCGAAGGGCGTGCCGGGCACCGACGGCGTTGCCTTGCAGCCTTTTCTCCGTCCACGTGAAAGAGCCCTGCTTAGGCGACCCAACTTGCTCGACTTCACCGTGAGAGACGCGTCCGTCCATTTGCGAGCGACCAGGGCGCCGTTCGCGGTCGTGTCCGTTACCGCCGCCGGCCGCCGAAGCCATGCCACCCCCAATTCGCTACAACTGTAGCGTTACTACATTTGTAGCGTAGGTGATCCCGAGGGTCAAGCACGGCCGGCCGGGCGCCGCGGCCGACCACCTGGCCTCAGATTCGGTGTGGCTCGCACCGGACACGACAAGTCGGGCTGGTGACCGACCCGCCGAACAGAGCTGAACAAAGCCGAACCGGCTCGAACGACCGCACCCACACCGGGACACGGACAGGTACGCCACCCCGCAGACCGACCGGCGCCGCCGACGAACCGCTGCGCGACTGGGCGAGTGAGCAGCACGTCGAGCTCGACGACGTCGTCGCCGAGCTCGTGCGGACCGTGACCGCCGCGCTTGCCGACTCAGCGTGACTTGCGCGGCTTCTTCTCCCGCACCCGCACGTTGATCCGCACCGGGGTGCCGCGGAAGCCGAACCGTTCGCGGAACTTGCGCTCGACGAAGCGGCGGTAGCCCGCCTCCAGGAACCCGGTGGTGAACAGCACCAGCGTGGGGGGCCGAATTCCGGCCTGGGTGGCGAACAACACCTTCGGCTGCTTGCCACCGCGCACCGGCGGTGGTGTGGCGGCGATCAGATCGGAAAGCCAGCTGTTGAGCTGGCCGGTCGGCACCCGCTGGTCCCAGGAGGCCAGCGCGGTGCGCAGCGCGGGCGCCAGCTTGCGCACCGCCCTTCCGGTCAGCGCCGAGACGTTGACCCGCTCGGCCCACGGCACCCGGACCAGTCCCCTGTCGATCTCGCGATCCAGTTGCCGCCTGCGATCCTCGTCCACCAGGTCCCACTTGTTGAACGCGAGCACCAGCGCCCTTCCCGCGTCGGCGACCATCGTCACCACCCGCAGGTCCTGCTCCGAAAGCGGTTCACTCGCGTCGAGCAGCACGATCACCACCTCGGCGGCGTCGATCGCGGTCTTGGTGCGCAGGCTGGCGTAGTACTCGGTGCCGCTGGCCGTCTGCACCCGCTTGCGCAGACCCGCGGTGTCCACGAACCGCCACGCCTGACCGTCCAGCTCCACCAGCGAGTCCACCGGGTCCACAGTGGTGCCCGCGACGGCGTCGACCACCGCCCGCTCCTCGCCGGTGAGCTTGTTGAGCAGGCTGGACTTGCCGACGTTGGGTTTGCCGACGAGGGCGACGCGGCGCGGGCCGGTGACCTCCTGGCCGGTGTCGCGTGGCGCCTCGGGCAGCACGTCGACGACCGCGTCGAGCAGGTCGCCGGAACTGCGGCCGTGCAGCGCGCTCACCGGGTGCGGTTCGCCGAGGCCCAGCGACCACAGCGAAGCGACCTCGGCGAGCAGCCGCTCGTCGTCCACCTTGTTGGCGGCGAGCAACACCGGGCGGTCGGAACGGCGCAGCACCCTCGCGACGGCCTCGTCGGTCGCCGTCGCGCCCACGGTGGCGTCCACGACGAGCAGCACGGCGTCCGCCGTGGACATCGCCAGCTCAGCCTGCGCCGCCACCGAAGCGCGCATCCCGGTGGCGTCCGGCTCCCAGCCGCCGGTGTCCACGAGGGTGAACCGGCGCCCGCGCCACATGGCGTCGTAGGCGATCCTGTCCCTGGTGACGCCGGGCACGTCCTGCACCACCGCCTCCCTGCGCCCCAGGATGCGGTTGACCAGAGTGGACTTGCCCACGTTGGGCCTGCCGACGACGGCCAGCACCGGCTGCGCGAGTTCGGCTGCCTCGCCGGTGGACTCCTCGGCCCCCAACTCGTCGAGCCGCGCGAACTCCGACTCGTCGACCCAGGTGCCGTCTTGTTCGGTCATGCCTTCTCTTCCCGTAGCTGTCTACGCTCGTCAAGGGCCCGTACGAGCGCGGCGAGCCTGCTTCTGATGTCCTCTGTGCCGTGCGCCAGTCCCGCGCTGCCCGGCCCGACGGCGGGCGCGAACGGCTCGCCGACGAGCAGGTCGACGGTGGGCCGCAGCCTGCGCCGGGTGCCCGGCGGGCGCAGCGTGCCTCGCACCGCCACCGGCAGCACGACGGCGCCGCAGCTGCGCACGAGCCAGGCGGCACCGCGCTGCGCCTGGCTGACGTCGCCCGCTCCCCGCGAGCCCTCAGGGAACACGGCCACCAGGCCGCCCTCGCGCAGCACACCCACGGCGGTCAGCAGCGCGCCCCGGTCGGGCGCCGACCGCCTGACCGGCACCTGCCCGATCCGGCGCAGTCCCCAGCCCGCCACCGAGGTGAACAACTCCTCCTTGACGAGGAACACCGACCGCCTCGGCAACATTCCGAAGATCAGTTGCGGCTCGATCATGGAGCTGTGGTTGGCGACGAGCACCACGGGGCCGCTGCGGGGCACGCGGTCGAGCCCTTCGACCCTGATGCGGTATGCGGGCCGGTACAGGTGCCTGGCGATCGCCCTGCCGAGGTCGTGCAGCCACGGCGTCGCGCCGGGCGGCAGTCCGCTCATCCGCGAGCCTCCGCCACCTCGCCGTTGAGCAAGCCACGTCGGCCCGCGAGCTCACTCAGCGCCGCGATGACCTCCTCGACGGTCAGTTCGGAGGTGTCGAACTCCACCGCATCGTCGGCGACCCGCAGCGGCGAGGTGGCGCGGGTGGAGTCGAGCCGGTCCCTGCGCTCGACCGACGCGCGCGCGTCGACGGCGCTGACCGCCCTGCCCGCCGCCGAGTCCTGCGCACTGCGCCGGGCGGCGCGCACCTCGGCCGAGGCGGTGAGGAAGACCTTCAGCGGCGCGTCCGGCACCACGACGGTGCCGATGTCCCTGCCCTCGACGACGATCCCGCCTTCGGCCGCGAGCACCCGGTCGATGATCGCTCGCTGGCCCGCGACAAGGATCTTGCGCACCCTCGGCACCGCGGACACTGCGGACACCGCCCGGTTCACCGGCTCGGTGCGGATCTCCTCGGCGACGTCCTCACCGTTGAGCAGCACGCTGGGTTCCTCGGGGCTGGTGCCGACGCTGATCTCGACGTCGCGCGCGAGCGCGGCCACCGCATCGGTGTCGCCGGGGTCGATGCCCTCGCGCAGCACGGCGAGCGTCACCAGCCGGTACATCGCCCCGGTGTCCAGGTACCGGGCGCCGAGCTCGGCGGCCAGCTTCCGCGCCACCGTGGTCTTCCCGGTTCCCGAAGGACCGTCCAATGCCACAACGCCGCGCAACACTGTCACCACCGACCGTCTCCTCCAGTTTCGTGCGCCGCCGGACGCCACGTCCTCACCGTCTGCGGCCACCATTCTGCCTGCCGGTCAGCGGCGCCTCGCACGCAGGCGCTCGTCCAACTCGTCGCTGACGAACACGTGCTCGTCGTAGGCACCGGTGCGGTATGCGACGCCACCGAACAGTTGCGCCAGCACCGGGGCGGTGAGCACCTGGAACAGCGCGACCAGGCCGAGCCCGACCGCGTCGGCGGGTGCCAGCCGCAGCGACGTGCCCAGCAGAATCAGCAACAACCCGAACACCTGCGGTTTGGTGGCGGCCTGCAATCTGGTGGGCACGTCGGGAAACCGCACCACCCCGACGCCGCCCAGCATGGAGAACAGCCCGCCCGCCAGCAGCAGCACGGCGGAGGCTATGTCCAGCGCGATCATCGGTGACTCTCCCAGCGTTCCACGAGCCGCACGGCGCTGATCGAGCCGATGAAGCTCAGCAGCGACACCGACAGCAGCAGCGCGAGGCTGAGACCTCGCCCCGTCATCGCCATGCCCACCGTGACCCCCGCGATGATCAGCACCAGCAGCATGTCCAGCGCCAGCACCCGGTCCAGCGACCGCGGCCCGCGCAGCATCCGCCACAGCGTGAGCACGCCACCCACGGCGAGCATGGCGAACGTCGCGAAGTACACCCAGCTCACGAGTCCTCCTCGGGGGTTTTCTCCGGCGAGATGGGGCCGACCCTGCGCACCGTGGCGGCGCGCTCGCGCACGTCCCGCGCCTCCTCGGCGGGCGCGATGGCGAGCACCACCCGCACCTGCAACTGGATGGCCTGGTCGTGTGCCCTGTCGGCCTGCCGCTTCGTGCGCACGCCGAGCGAGTACACGTAGAGCACCCCGCCCTCGCGGTCGATCTGCAGCACGAACGTGTTGGGCGTCAGTGAGATCACCCCGGCGCAGGCGGCGACCACATGGTCCACGTCGGACAGCGAGGGCACCGCGACGACGGCGGAACGCACCCCGGGCCCCGACCGCAGGATCTCCAGTGCCAGCCGCACCGCCGACTCGGTGACGTCGACGACCACGAACACCACCAGAATCAGCAGCCGTACCGGGCGCAGCAGCGGCAGTGACCTGGTGGGCAGCGGGAACAGCAGCAGCACCGAGGCGGCCACCAGCAGCCCGGTCAGCACGGTGCCGGGCGCGACCGAGCCCCACAGCAGCAGCCATACCCCCAACAGCCAGCCGAACAACGCCAGCGACAACCGTCCGCTCAGGCGCCTCACCGGTCGTCACCGCCAAGCACGGCCGCCTGGTACGGTCCGCGATCGAGCAGGTCCGTGGCGGCTCGCTCGCTGAACGACGACAGCGGTCCCGCGGCGGCGGCGATCGCCATCCCGACCGCCACCACGCTCGCCGCCGACACCAGCATGGGTTTCGACGTCACGCCGGTGCCCACGGTCACCTCGTCGGCCGGGTCCGCGTCCGGCACCGGCGGCCTCGGCTTGCCCCAGAAGACGCCGATCCACACCCTGGTCATGGCGTACAGCGACAGGAAGCTGGTCAGCACCGCGACTCCGGTAACGGTGTAGGCCATCGGCGTCGCCGTCTCCGAACCCGCCCGCAGCAGCACCACCTTGGCGACGAAACCGGAAAGCGGCGGGATTCCCGCCAGACTCAACGCCGGAACGGCGAACAGCAGCGCGACGGCCGGGTGCCCGCTCGCCACCCCGCACATGTCCCGCAGCGAAGCGGTGCCCGTGTACCTGGTGATCAGTCCGCTCACCAGGAACAGCGCCGCCTGCACCGCGATGTGGTGCACCACGTACAGGATCACGCCGGTCAGCCCGGTCACCGAGAACAACGCGAGCCCGAACAGCATGTAACCGATATGGCTGACCAGCAGGAACGACAGCATCCGGTTCAGGTCGTTCTGCGCGATCGCGCCCAGCGCACCCACCAGCATGGTCAGCAGCGCGGCGGCGAGGAGGAAGTTCCAGTCCTGCGAGCGGTCGAACAGCAGCGTCTGGGTGCGGATGATGGCGTAGACGCCGACCTTCGTGAGCAGCGCCGCGAACAGCGCGGTGATCGGGGCGGGCGCGGTCGGGTAGCTGTCGGGCAGCCAGAAGTGCAGCGGCACCACGGCCGACTTGATCCCGAACACCACCACCAGCAGCAGGCCGAGCATGCCGCGCACACCCGGCGGCAGGTCGGGCACACGCTGCGACAGGTCGGCGAGGTTCACCGTTCCGGTGGCGGCGTAGATCCCGGCCACCATGGTCAGGAACAGCAGCGACGACGTCAGGCTCACGATGACGTAGGTCATGCCCGCGCGCACCCTCGCCGCGGTCGACCCCCGGGTCAGCAGCACGTAGGACGCCGACAACATGATCTCGAACGCCACGAACAGGTTGAACAGGTCACCGGTGAGGAAGGCCAGCGACACCCCCGCGCACAGCACCAGGTACATCGGGTGGAACGCCGTGGTGGTGGATGCCCTGCCGAGGTCGGTGACGCGCTGGCCGATGGCGAACACCAGCACGCCGAGCATGACCACCATCGACACCAGCAGCAGCAACGCGGCGATCCGGTCGGCCACCAGCGTGATCCCGACCGGCGGCGCGTACCCGCCGAGGCGAAGGATGATCGGGCCGCCGTTGTCGGAGCCGAACAGCAGCACGGCGGCGATCACGACGCTGGTGGTCAGCACGACGATGCTGAGCACCCGCTGCACCGCGCTGACCTGACCTAGCAGCAGCGACACGGCGGCCGCCAGCAGCGGCAGCAGTACCGGCAGTGACAGGAGCACGCTCATTCGGCTCGCTCCCGCCCATCGCCGCCGCCGGCTTCGCCGTGGGTGGCTTCGTTGTCGTCGGCCATATCGCCGATATCGTCGGCATCGGCGTCTTCGGCGTGGCGGCGGCGTTCGCGGGCCAGTTCGGCCACCCGCAACCTGCGGTCCTCGAGGTCGTCCTGCACCTCGTCGTGGCCCAGCAGCACCCACGCCCGGTAGGCCAGCGCCAGCAGGAAGGTGGTGAGACCGAAGGTGATGACCACGGCGGTCAACGCCAGCGCCTGCGGCAGCGGATCGGCCATCGCCTCGGGGGAGACCAGTCCGACGAACGCCGGTGCCGCAGGCGGCCCGCCCGCGGCCTGCAGGAACAGGTTGGCGCCGTGCCCCAGCACCACGAACCCCAGGATCACCTGCATCAGCGACCGCTGCAGCAGCAGGTAGAAGCCGACGCCGTACACGACGGCCAGCACCAGCAGCGTCACCACGTCGATGTTCATCGGCCCCGCCCTTCGTCGGACCGGGCCAGTTCCAGCTCCCTGGTCTCGATGCCGGAACCGAGCGTGCGCAGCAGGTCCAGCACGACCCCCAGCACCAGCAGGTAGACCCCGATGTCGAGGGCGAGGCTGCTGGCGATCTTCACCTTGCCCAGCACGGGGACCTGCCACTGCCACACCGCGCTGGTCAGCGCGGGCTCACCGAACGCGAGCGGGACCAGCGCCGCGACCACCGAAAGGGTGAGTCCCGCACCGATCACGGCGGGCGGCCGGATGGGTACGGCCGCCGCGAGTTCGATACTGCCGCCCGCCACGTAGCGCAGCACGAAGGCCAGACCCGCGACGAGCCCACCGGTGAACCCGCCACCCACGCTGCTGTGACCGGCGAACAACAGGTACACCGACAGCGTCAGCACCGTGGGGAACACCACGCGCACGGCCACTTCCAACTGCAGCGAGCGTGGCCAGCCCGCCGGGCTGCGCTCGGTCAGCAGCCAGCGCTGCCTCGGCAGGTCCCAGCTTTCCCAGTCGGTCGGCTCGGTCACCGGCGCGCCTCCTCGTCGTCGGCGGGCCGGGTTTCGGCGGTGGGCATGCGGTGACCGCGAGCGGTGCGGGCGAGCAGGCCGAGGCTCGCGGCACCGGTGGCGGCCACGAGCAGCACGGTGATCTCGCCGATGGTGTCCATCGCTCGGAAGTCGATCAGGATCGCGGTCACCACGTTGGTCGCGCCCGCCTGCGAGTCCGCCTTGGCGATGTACTGCGCACCCGCCTGCGAGATGCCCTCGCGGGTGCTGGAGAAGACGACGGCGAACATCGCCACGAACAGCCCGCCGAGCGAGGCGATCGCCGCCTTGCGCCAGCTGGCCCAGCGCCGCGTCGACCGCTCGGTGACGAACGGCGCGTCGAACCGGCGCAACACCAGCACGAACACCACCAGGGTGAGCGTCTCCACCAGGAACTGTGCCAGTGCCAGATCGATCGCACCGTAGACGAGGAACAGTCCGCCGACGCCGTAACCGACCACGCCGGTCAGCAGCACCGCGGTGAGCCTGCGCCGCGCGGCGGGCAGGGTCAGCGCGGCTGCGACCACGAACAGCGCCAGCGGCAACTGCAGTTGTGTGCTCCAGGCCCGCGTGGCAGGCGACTGCTCGACGCCTGCGAGCAGCCCGACCGTCGGCACGACGACGACCGTGGCCAGGATGATGCCGAGGTAGGCGGGCAGCGAACCGGTCTGCACCCGCGCCGTGACCCACTGGGCCACCTGGTCGAGGCCTCGCACGGCCGCGCGGTAACCCTGCTGCGCGCGAAGCGGAGCGGGCACCCATCCCCGCGGCGCTTCGTACCGCTGGCCGGCGAGGTAGAGCAGGTAGCCGCCGAGCAGGATGATCGCCGACAGCAGCAGCGGCAACGACCAGCCGTGCCACAGCGCCAGGTGGTAGTCCTCGCCCGCGAAACGTTCCGCGTAGCCGCCCGCGAGCGAGTCGGTGAGCGAGGGCCACACTCCGAGCAGCAGGCTCGCGGCGGCGGGCAGCGCCACAGCGGTGGTGAACACCGTGCCGGGCGCCCGCGCCCCGGTCGGCTCGACACCGGCTCGCGTGCCGAACGCGCCGACGAAGAACCGCACGGTGTAGGCCGCGGTCAGTACCGAACCCACCACGATGCCGGTCAGGATCAGCAGGTCCTTGGCCGAGCCGTGGGTGAACGCCTCCAGCGCGGTCTCCTTGCCGACGAAGCCGAGCAGCGGTGGCAGACCGGCCATGGAAGCCGCGGCCAGCCCCGCCGACACCGCCAGCACCGGCCACCTTCTGCCCAGCCCGGACAGCTCCCGCAGGTCGCGAGTACCCGCATGCTCGTCGATAGCCCCGACCGTCAAGAACAGCGCGGACTTGAACAAGCCGTGCGCCAGCAGCATCGTCGCGCCCGCCAGCGCAGACACCCGGGTGCCGACGGCCAGCAGCACCAGCAGGAACCCCAATTGGCTCACCGTGCCGTAGGCCAGCAGCAGCTTCAGGTCGTGCTGGCGCATCGCCAGCACCCCGCCGAGCACCATCGTCCACAGCCCGACCACCACCAGCGGCACCCACCACTGCGGCCGGTCGGCGAACGCGGGGGCAAAGCGCGCCACCAGGTAGACACCGGCCTTCACCATCGCCGCCGCGTGCAGGTAGGCACTCACCGGTGTCGGCGCCACCATCGCCGCGGGCAGCCAGGGATGAAACGGCAACTGCGCCGACTTGGTGAACACGCCGACCAGCAGCAGCGCGATACCCGCCGTCACAGCGGGACCCGACGGCGCCTCGGCGATGATCTCCGAGATCCGCAGTGTCCCCGCCGCGGTGCTCAACAGGATCAGCCCGAGCAGCAGCGAGAGCCCGCCGAGCGTCGTCACCAGCAGCGCCTGCCGTGCCGAGCGCCGTTCCGCCGCCGTGCGTCCGTCCCCGCCGACCAGCAGGAACGAGCACACCGTGGTGATCTCCCAGAACAGGTACAGCGACAGCACGTCGTCGGCGAGGACGAGGCCGAGCATCGCCCCGGCGAAGGCCACCAGCACGGCGGCGTCCCTGCCGTTGCCCGGGTTTCCCGGCTCGGCGTAGCGGGCGAAGTAGCCGCCCACGATCGCCCCGATGCCGGTCACCAGCACGGTGAGCAGCATCGCCAGCGAGTCCAGCCGCACGGTGAACTCCAGCCCCACCACCGGCGCCCAGGACGCCGACTCGGTGGCGGGCAGCCCGCCGAGGTGGGTCAGCGCCAGCACGAACGCCGAGGCAGGCACCAGCGCCCCGATCGCGAACGCCGCGCGGTCCCAGCGGCGGGCGACGGCGGGAAGGGCGAGGGCCGCCGCGAAGTGCACACCGATCGCGACCAGCACCGTGCCCGCGTACCCGGTCGATGCTGGGCGCAAACGAAAGTGCCGGTGAGCTACCGTGGTCGGCGTGAACGTCGAAGTGACCCCTTTGCCGGGAATCGGCGTGCGTAAGGACTTCGCACTGGGCAGCGGCCGCAGGGTCGGTGTGGTGACCCACCGCGACGGCAAGATCGAGCTGATCGTGTCCAAATCCGACGACCCGGACGCCTGCCTGGCATCGCTGCCGCTCACCCCCGAGGAAGCCGGTGCGCTGGCGAACCTGCTCGGCGCGCCGCAACTGGTGGCGCAGCTCACCGAGGAGCACAGGGAGCTGCCGGGCATCAGCACCCGGCAGCTCACCATCAAGTCGGGCTCGCCCTACGACGGCCGTACCCTCGGTGACACCGCGCTGCGTACCCGCACCGGGGTCTCGATCGTCGCGGTGATGCGGGCGGGGCAGATCAACCCCTCCCCCACACCGGACTTCCTTTTCACCGCCGGTGACGTGCTGGTGGTGGTGGGGACCTCGGAAGGCCTCGACGCCGCGGCGAAGATCCTGCACGGCGGCTGAGGTCGTCTGTGGGGCACACCGCACTGTCGTTGGTCCAGTTGGGTGCGATGTTCTTCGCGCTCGGCGCGCTCGGCCGGTTGGCGGGCAGGGTCGGTCTCTCGCCCATCCCGCTGTACCTGCTGGGCGGCCTGGCCTTCGGACAGGGCGGACTGGTGCCGCTCGGCGACATCGGGGGTTTCACCGAACTCGCCAGCGAGATCGGCGTGGTGCTGCTGCTGCTCACGCTGGGCCTGGAGTACTCGGCAAGCGAGCTGTTCACCGGGTTGCGCCGGTCGTGGATGGCGGGCCTGCTCGACATCTTCCTCAACGCGGCCCCGGGGATCGTGGTGGCGCTGCTGCTGGGCTGGGGGGTGGTCGGCGCGTTCGTCATGGGCGGGATCACCTACATCTCCTCCTCCGGGATCATCGCGAAGGTTCTCGGCGACCTGGGCAGGCTCGGTAACCGCGAGACACCCGTCGTGCTGTCGATCCTGGTGTTCGAGGACCTCGTGATGGCGCTGTACCTGCCGATCCTCACCGGCGTGCTCGGCGGGATCAGCTTCCTCGGCGGGCTGCGGGCCGTGGGCATCTCGCTGAGCGTGGTCACCGTCGTGCTCGTGGTCGCGTTGAAGTACGGCCGCTACGTCTCCGCCATCGTGGACAGCGAGGACCGCGAGGTGTTCTTGCTGAAGGTGTTCGGCGCCGCGTTGCTGGTGGCGGGGTTCGCCTCGGCCATGCAGGTGTCGGCCGCGGTGGGCGCCTTCCTGCTCGGCATCGCCATCTCCGGCTCCACGGCCGAGAACGCCACCAAGGTGCTGGAGCCGCTGCGAGACCTGTTCGCCGCGGTGTTCTTCGTCGTGTTCGGACTGAACACCGATCCCAGGCAGATCCCGCCGGTGCTGGTGTGGGCCGTGGTGCTGGCGGTCACGACCACGCTGACGAAGCTGGCGACGGGCTGGTGGGCGGCTCGCAAGGCGGGCATCGGGAAGCTGGGCCGGGCCAGGGCGGGTGCGGCGCTCATCGCGCGCGGCGAATTCTCGATCATCATCGCCGGTTTCGCCGTGGCCGCGGGGGTGGTCGACGGTGTGATCGCGGCGCTGGCGACCACCTACGTGCTGCTGATGGCGATCATCGGGCCGATCGCGGCACGCGTGGTGGAGCCGGTGGTGCGGGCGGCACAGCGCAGGCGCTCCGCCAGTTCCGCGGCACCGGCGGGCTGAGGGCTGTCACAGCCCGACCGTCTTGTGCAGCGACCCGATCTCCTGCCTGGACAGTGCCCGCAGCGTGCCCGGCTTCGTGTCGCCGAGCCGCACGCCGTCGACGGCGGTTCGAACCAGCTTGCGGACCGGATGTCCCACCTCGGCGAGCAGCCTGCGCACGATGTGCTTGCGGCCCTCGTGCAGCACGATCTCCACGAGACTGCGGTCGGCGCCGACATCCTTGATCGTGAACGCGTCCGCGGTCACCGGGCCGTCGTCCAGCTCCACCCCGGCGCGCAACCGCTTACCGAGCCCGCGCGGCACGCGGCCCTCGACCTCCGCGAGGTAGGTCTTGGCCACGTGGAAGGAGGGGTGCATCAGGCGGTGGGCCAGCTCGCCGTCGTTGGTCAGCAGCAGCAGGCCCTCGGTGTCGGCGTCCAGCCTGCCGACGTGGAACAGCCGCTCGGCCCGGTCGCGCACGTAGTCACCGACGCACGGCCTGCCCTGCTCGTCGGTCATGGTGCTGTGCACGCCGCGTGGTTTGTTCAGCGCCAGGTAGACCAGGTCCTCGCGCACCACCACCCGCATGCCGTCGACATGGATCACCGCGTGCTCGGGATCGACCCGCCTGCCCAGCTCGCGCACCACGTCGCCGTCGACCTTGACCCTGCCGCGGGCGATGAGCTCCTCGGCCGCGCGCCGCGACGCGACGCCCGCCTTGGCGAGCACCTTCTGCAGGCGCACCCCTTCGGCTCGCTCAGATGTCATCGATGGAGTCCACCTCCGGCAGCAGCGGAGCGATCGGCGGCAGGTCGTTCAGCGAGGACAGCCCCAGCCGCTCGAGGAACAACTCCGTCGTCACGTACAGCGTGCCACCGGTCTCGGGGTCGGTGCCGCTCTCCTCGATCAGGCCGCGCGCCAGCAGGGTGCGGATCACGCCGTCGACGTTGACGCCGCGCACCGCGGCGACGCGGGAACGCGTGACGGGCTGCCGGTAGGCGATCACGGCGAGGGTTTCCAGCGCCGCCCTGGTCAGCTTCGAACGCTGACCGTCCAGCAGCAGCTTCTCCACGAACGGCGCGTAGGTGTCGCGGGTGAAGAACCGCCAGCCCTCCCCTACCCGGCGCAGGTCGATTCCGCTGCCCCGGTCGCGCAGGTCCTCTGCCATGGTGCGCAGCAGCTCGGTGACCCGGTCCACCGGCTGCTCCAGCGCGCCCGCAAGGGACTCCTCGCTGGCAGGTGAGTCCACCACGAGCAGCAGAGCCTCCAGCGCGCAGGCGAGGTCGGCATCGCCGCGAAGCTGCGGCAGTTCCCTGTCGGTGGAGACAGCCACCGGTTCGGCGCCGAGGCCGTCGGCCGCCGATCCAGCGGCGGTGCCGTCAACCACCGATGGCGCGGCGGTGCCGTCCTCGGGCTCGCCGATCGTGTCGGCCGTGTCGGCCGTGTCGGCCACGCCCGCGGGCTCGGCACCGTCCGTGCTGTCGGTGGCTTCGGTGCTGTCGGGAGCGGTTGGCACGGTGCCCGGCGCATCGACGCGACCGTGCTCGCCGGCCCCGTTCGGTTCCGTGGCAGGCTGCGGCACCGACGCCGACGCCGGCTCAGGCGATCCTTCGGCCCAGCCGTTCGATTCTTTCACCCGTACTCCTCGTCGTCGCCGTCGGCGCGATCACGTTCCGCCTCGGCCTCGGCGTCGGCCACGGACCCGCCCGTCCACCGCACGTGCAGTTCGGCCAGCGCCTCGGCCTGCTCGAAGGTGACCGTCGACTCGCGGTACAGCTCGAGCAACGCCAGGAACCGCGCCACCACCTCGATGGTGTGCTCGCAGTCGGTCACCAGTTCGGAGAAGGTCGCCGTCCCCGACGCCGCCAGCCGAACCCGCAGGATCGCCGCGTGCTCCCGCACCGACACCTTGCCCACGTGCAGGTGGTCCAGCGACACCGTGGGCGGCGGCTTGGGCCGGAACACCCCGAGTGCCACCTCGGCGAAGCGCTGCGGGGTCACGCCGAGCATCACCTCGGGCAGCAGGCCGACGTAGCGATCCTCCAACGCCACCGACCGCGGGTAGCGCCGCAACGCGCCCGCCTCCAGCTCCGCGAACAGGGCGGCCACCTGCTTGTAGGCCCGGTACTGAAGCACGCGGGCGAACAGCAGGTCCCGCGCCTCCAGCAGCGCCAGATCGTCGGGGTCCTCCACCTCGGCCGAAGGCAGCAACCGAGCCGCCTTCAGGTCCAGCAGCGTCGCCGCGATCACCAGGAACTCGGTCGTCTCGTCGAGGTCCCACTCGGCGCCCAGCGCGCGGGTGTAGGCGATGAAGTCGTCGGTGACCTGGTGCAGAGCCACCTCTGTGACGTCGAGCTGGTGCTGCGAGATCAGTTGCAGCAGCAGGTCGAACGGGCCCTCGAAGTTGTCCAGCCGAACCTTGAACCGGGAAGCCGAACCGCCGTGCTCACCGTGCTCACCGTGCTCGCCGTCCTCCTGCTCGACAGGCTGGGGCGCCGCCCCGTCATCCATCAGTTCGCGGCTTCCTCGGTACCGAGGTCGACGTCGCGCAGCCTGCCCACCAACACCGAGTCCTCCCCGTGCTGGTCGAAGTCGGCCAGCAGCACCGCCACCGCCTCCCGCACGATGCGGCCCCGGTCGACGACCAGCCCGTGCGTACCGCGCAGGGTGAGGCGGGCGTGCTCCATCGCCAGCAGTTCCTCCCCCGACATGTAGACCGTGATCTTGGCGTCGTGCTTCTGCCTGCCCGAGCCGCGGCGGCCGTTGCCCGCGCGCGCCAGCCTGCGCTCGTCGGGCGAGGACCCGACGCCCGCGCCGCCTTCGCCACCGTCGGGGCCGCCGTTCTCGGCGACGGTAGTGCCCGCCGGGGCGTCCTCGGTTTCCCCGGGATGCTCGTCGAGGGACTCCTCGAACATCGGTCTGGTCGTTCGGCGGAAGAGCTCTGACGCACCGGGCAGGGGCGCTCGCCTGCTCACCGGGCGATCACCTCGCGAGCCAGCGCGCGATAGGCCGTCGCGCCGGCCGAGCGGGGCGCCCAGCGAGTGATCGGTTCGCCTGCCACAGTGGTCTCGGGGAACCGCACCGTCCGGTTGATCACCGTGTCGAACACGGTGTCGCCAAAAGCCTCCACCACGCGCGCCATGACCTCCTTCGAATGCAGGGTTCTCGGATCGAACATGGTGGCGAGAATCCCGGTGATATCCAGTTTGGGGTTCAGCCGCTCGCGCACCTTCTCGATGGTGTCGATCAGCAACGCCACGCCACGCAGACTGAAGAACTCGCACTCCAGCGGGATGATCACGCCGTCGGCCGCGGTGAGCGCGTTGACGGTGAGCAGCCCCAGCGACGGCTGGCAGTCCACTAGAACATAGTCGTAGCGGTCCATCACCGGTCTCAGCACCCTCAGCAAGGTGTGCTCCCGCCCTACCTCGGCGACGAGCTGCACCTCCGCCGCGGAGAGGTCGATGTTGCTCGGCAGCAGCTCCACGTTGTGCACCGACGTCTTGCGGATGACGTCGTCGATGTCCACCGACCGTTCCATGATCACGTTGTAGACGGTCTGGTCGAGTTCGTGCGGCTGGATGCCGAGCCCGACCGAAAGCGCTCCCTGCGGGTCGAAGTCCACCAGCAGTACCTTGCGGCCGTACTCGGCCAGCGCGGCACCGAGGTTGATGGTCGAGGTGGTCTTGCCGACGCCTCCCTTCTGGTTGCACATCGCCACCACGTGGGCGGGCCCGTGCCGGTCCAGTGGCGGCGGTTCGGGTATCTCGCGGCGGGGACGGCCGGTGGGGCCGATCCTGCCGTCGCAATCCTTGTCGCCGTTTCCTGAGCCCATCTGCCCGTCGTACTCCCCTTCGTCACCGCGGGTCTCGGTCGCGATGCTCAGCCCGCTCAAGCGATCCGGTGTCGGCCGCGCCGGTTGTTGGGAAGTCGACATGGGGCGAAAGCTCCTTGTTCGGCATGGTCCGCGCCAGCCTATTCCGGCACGAAGAGCAGCGGCAAAGCGGCTCGCCGGGCACGAGCGGAGTACTTTGCGGCCCGCTCAGCCGAGCGCGCGCGGGTGCGCGGTCGCGTAAACCTCACGCAGCGTGTTGACGGTCACCAGCGTGTAGACCTGTGTGGTGGTCACCGACGCGTGTCCGAGCAGCTCCTGCACCACGCGGACATCGGCGCCGCCCTCCAGCAGATGTGTCGCGAACGAATGACGCAGCGTGTGCGGCGAGACGGTGGCCGTGATACCGGCACGCTGCGCGCTCGACTTCAGCACCTGCCACGCACCCTGCCGGGACAGCCTGCCGCCCCTGACGTTGAGGAACACCGCCGGCGTGCCCCTTCCCTTGCCCGCCAGCGCCGGGCGGGCCCGCACCAGGTAGGCATTCAGCGCCTCCAGCGCGGGGCGGCCGATGGGCACGAGCCGCTGCCTGCCGCCCTTGCCGTCGAGCAACACGGTCCGCTCGGCGTCGTCGATGTCGTCGAGGTCGAGGCCCACCGCCTCGGAGATCCGGGCACCTGTCGAGTACAGCAGCTCCAGCAGCGCGCGGTCCCGCAACGCGCGCACGTCGCCGGAGGAAGGCACCTGCAGCAGCCGCAGCACGTCGTCCACCGGCAGCGCCTTCGGCAGTCGCCTCGCCGCCGCGGGCGGGCGCACGTCGCGGGCGGGATCGTGCTCGGTGATGCCGTCGGCCATCGCGAAACGGTGCAGGCCGCGCACCGCCACCAGCGCCCTGGCGGCGGAAGAGGCGGCGAGCGGCTTGCGTTCGCCGTCGCCCTCGCGCAGTGCCACCCCGAACTCGGTGATGTGCTCCGGCACCACGTCGCGGATGTCGGCCACGCCGACGCGCCGCAGGTGGGCGGCGTAGCGGCGCAGGTCGCGCGCGTAACTGTCCAGGGTGTTGCGGGCCGTCCCTCGTTCCACCGTCAGGTGGTCCAGGTAAGCGGAGACGACCGCGGTCACGTAGGTGCCGTGGGCCCGTGCCACGCGCACACTCTAGCGACGAGCGGCCACCCGTGGTGCCGGTGCCGGGACGGGCGACGGTCGGTCACCCGCGGCCGTCGAACTGACCCAGCATCGCGTCCTCGCCTCGCTGCGGGTGCGCCAGCCGCGCCAGCTCCCGCCGCCGCTGCCGGTTGCGCGCGGTGTCCAGCCCCATCGCCTCGTCGCGGTCGCGGCGCAGCGACTCGTCGCACTCGCCGTCCCGGTTGAACGACCACATCAGCTTCGGCTCGCCGAGCGGCAGCCCGTCGCCGGGTTCGCCGTCGTGCCGCCCGGTGTGCCAGGTGTGCCATGTCTTGCCGTAGCTGTTGAGCAACCGTTTCAGGAAGGCCCGCTCAGCCACCTCCGGCAACCCCGGTGCCGCCAGCTGGCCGGAGAGGATCTCGTAGTTGTGCGGGTGCCAGCGGTCCTGCTCCTGCCGCGGCAGCGTGTCGAACAGCCGCTCGGAGACGATGTACTCGACACCGATCAGGTTGGCCTGCCGGGTGTTGCCGTCGAACAGCACGCACTGCAGCAGGTCCTCGTTGACAACACGGCAGTAGTGGTGTGCCTCCATTTGCGTTTCCGGCTCGTTCCTCGCGCAGTGGAACCCGACGACGTAGACGTCGAAACCGTTCAGCGGCGCGGTGCTCTGCAACACGTTGGAGCCCTGTTCCAGCGCGGCCAGCCAGGCTCCCTTGTCACGGCCTTCAGGGTGGCGGGGGCCTGCCCGCCTGCTGCTGCGGTTCATGCCTTTCAGCGTTGCCACGGCAGCGCCGCGGCAAACCGACCTACAGTGAGGGCATGTCCACTCAGCCGGAGCCGGATGAGCTGCGAATCGGCACCGCCGAACGTGACGAATCGGCAAAGGTGCTCGGCGAGCATCTCAGCGAGGGCAGGCTGACCTCGCAGGAGTACGAGCAGCGGGTTTCACAGGCACTGCAGGCCAGGACCAGGGCTCAGCTCCGCCCGCTGTTCGCCGACCTGCCCGCGCCGCACCCCGCGTTCCTGCTCACCGAGGCGCCGTCACCGGGGGTGGCCGAACCGGCTCCGAGGGCGGGCGGCGAGGTCGTGCGATCCGATCGTTCCCGGCTGGCCGCAGGGCTGCTGCAGATCGTGCTGCCGTTCGGCGTCGGCCGGTTCTACACCGGCCAGACCGGGCTCGCCGTCGCCCAGTTGCTGTGCACGCTGCTGACGTTCGGCGTCGGGGCGATCTGGTCGATCATCGACGGCATCCTGCTGCTGGTGAACGGCGGTGTGGACGAGAAGGGCAGGCCGCTGGCAGGCTGAACCACCTGCCGACCCGGCCGCCCGGGCGCCGACACGCCGCTGTCAGCGTGTTCGGGAGGCGAACCGGGTCGGCCTGCTGCGCCACGGCGCGTCCGTCGGCCGCGTCGCCACCGCTGCCGACAGCACGGTGTGCGCGGCGAGCACGCCGCTCACCGTCGGGCCGTTGACGATCTCGCCGGACAGCGCCATGCGCACCGCCTCGGCCAGCGGGAACTTCTTGACGACGAGGTCCGCTTCCTCCTCGCCGTGGGCCTGCCGGTCCACCTCGGTCAGGTCACGGGCAAGGAAGATCCGCACCACCTCGTCGGTGAAGCCGGGGGAGGCGGCGACGTCGACGAGCGTCTCCCACCGGTCCGCCCGCAGGCCCACTTCCTCCACCAGTTCCCTGCGGGCGGTGGTGACCGGGTCCTCGTCGTCGGCGTCGAGCAGCCCCGCGGGCAGTTCCCACAGCCGGTCACGCATCGGGTGGCGGTACTGGTGGACCAGTGTCACCGCCGCGTCGGCGTCCAGCGCGCACACCGCGACCGCGCCGAGGTGCTCGACCACCTCGCGCGAGGCGATGCCGCCGCCCGGCATCACCACCTCGTCGACCCGCAGCCCCACCACGCGTCCGATGTGGACGTCGCGAGAGGACATCACGCTGAACTCGTGGCTGCCCGGCACGGTCATCGAGCGGCCACCGGGGTCTCCGGCAATTCCACGGGAAGCCGGTCGGCGGTGCGGTAGGCGACGACGGCCCTGACGAAGGCGTCGAACAGCGGGTGCGGTCGGGTGGGCCTGCTCTTCAACTCGGGGTGCGCCTGCGTCCCGACGAAGAACGGGTGGTCCTCCTGCGACAACTCGATGAACTCCACCAGCCTGCCGTCGGGCGAGGTACCGGAGAACACCAGTCCGGCGTCGGCCAGCCGCTCACGGTAGGCGTTGTTGACCTCGTAGCGGTGGCGGTGCCGTTCGGAGACCTCCACGCTGCCGTATGCCCGCGCCACCTGCGACCCGGGCACCAGCTTGGCCGGGTAGGCGCCGAGCCGCATGGTGCCGCCCATGTCCCGTTCGCCTGCCACCACGTCCTTCTGCTCGACCATCGTCGAGATCACGGCGTGGCTGGTGGTCTCGTCGAACTCCGCGGAATTGGCGTCCCGCAGCCCGGCGAGATGGCGGGCCACCTCGATCACCATGCACTGCAGACCGAGACACAGCCCCAGCACGGGAATCTTGTGGGTGCGAGCGTAGTTGATCGCACCGATCTTGCCTTCGATGCCGCGGACGCCGAACCCGCCCGGCACGAGCACTCCGTCCACTCCGGACAGCGCGGCGGCCGCGCCCGCCGGTGTGGTCGCCTCGTCCGAGGGCACCCAGACGATCTGCACCTTCGCGCGGTGGGCGAAGCCGCCCGCTCGCAGTGCCTCGGTGACGGACAGGTAGGCGTCCGGCAGGTCGATGTACTTGCCGACGAGCGCCACACGTACGGTCTCCGCCGGGTTGTGCACCCGATCGAGCAGATCGCCCCACACCGTCCAGTCGACGTCGCGGAACGGCAGCCCCAGCCTGCGCACCACGTACGCGTCCAGCGCCTCGCTGTGCAGCACCTTGGGGATGTCGTAGATCGAGGGAGCGTCGGGGCAGGCGATCACGGCCTCGTTGTCCACATCGCACATCAGGCCGATCTTTCGCTTGAGGTCCTCCGGCAGGTCGCGGTCGGCGCGGCAGACCAGCGCGTCCGGCTGGATACCGATGTTGCGCAGCGCGGCAACCGAGTGCTGGGTCGGCTTCGTCTTCAGCTCGCCGGAGGGGGCGAGGTAGGGCACCAGCGAGACGTGCAGGAAGAAGCAGTTGTCCCTGCCGACGTCGTGCCGGACCTGCCTGCACGCCTCCAGGAACGGCAGCGACTCGATGTCGCCGACCGTCCCGCCGACCTCGGTGATGACGACGTCGGGCCGCATCCCGCTGCCGTCCTCGGCGGCCACCGCCATGATCCGCGACTTGATCTCGTCGGTGATGTGCGGGATCACCTGCACCGTGTCACCGAGGTACTCGCCCCGGCGCTCCTTGGCGATCACCGAGGAGTAGATCTGTCCCGTGGTGACATTGGCCGATCCGGACAGATTGCGATCGAGGAAGCGCTCGTAGTGACCGATGTCGAGATCGGTCTCGGCGCCGTCCTCGGTGACGAAGACCTCGCCGTGCTGGAACGGGTTCATCGTGCCGGGATCGACGTTGAGATAGGGGTCGAGCTTCTGCATCGTGACCCGGAGCCCGCGGGCCGTGAGCAGCTGGCCGAGGCTCGATGCCGTCAAGCCCTTGCCCAGCGAGGAGGCGACGCCTCCGGTGACGAAAACGTACTTGGTTGTCCGCGGCTGAAGTCCCACGGGCTTCCACCTTATCGCACCTGCCGCCGACCGCGCCGCGCGGCTCGCCGCCGGTGTGCCTCGCGGCTGTGCGACAGTGATGGCGTGCCGCAGGAAGCTACCTGGCGGGCGCCGGTTGCCGAGGGCGAGCTCGACGCCACGGTGAGGGTGCCCGGCTCCAAGTCGATCACCAACCGCGCCTACGTGCTGGCCGCGATCTCACGCGGCACGACGCTCGTGCGTGAACCGCTGGACTCCCGTGACGCCCGACTGATGCTCGCCGCGCTCGACCGGCTCGGCGCGAGCTGCCAATCCTCACCGGAAGGTGTGCGTGTCGGGCTGCTGACCCGGGGCGACGGCGAGGAGGTGTCGGTCGAACTCGGCAACGCAGGCACGGTCGCGCGGTTCGTGCCGCCGCTGGCCACGCTCGGTTTCCGCACGGTGCGTTTCGATGGTGACCCCGCCATCCGCCGCAGGCCACTGGCCCCGCTGCTGCGCGCGCTGACCGAACTGGGCGCCGATCTCGACGGCGGCGGCACCGGGGCGCCACCGTTCGCCGTGCGCGGCCACGGCGGGTTGCGCGGCGGGGCGGTGGAGCTGGACTCCTCGGCCTCCAGCCAGTTCCTTTCCGCGCTGCTGCTGTCGGGCCCCGCCTTCGACACCGGCGTCACGGTGCGGCTGGTGGGCAGGCCGCCGAGCGAGCCGCACATCGCGATGACACTGGACATGTTGCGCCGCTTCGGCGCGCGGCCGCAGCGCGACGGCGACGAGTTCCATGTGCCGCACACCGAACTGTCACTGAGCGAATACACAGTGGAGCCGGATCTGTCCAGCGCCGCGCCGTTCGTCGCCGCCGCGCTGGTGGCCGGTGGCAGCGTCCGGATCGAGGGCTGGCCCGCCGAGACGACGCAGCCGGGCGACTGGCTACGCAGCCTGCTGCGAGAACTGGGTGCCGAGGTAACGCTCGGCGCGGACGGGCTCACCGTGACCGGGACCGCGACGGTGCGCGGCGCGACGCTCGACCTGCACGAGGTGGGCGAGCTGACCCCCGTGGTCGCGGCCGTGCTGTGCTTCGCCGACGGCCCTTCGGTCATCTCCGGGGTCGCGCACCTGCGGGGGCACGAGACCGACCGGCTGGCCGCGCTGGCCACCGAGCTTTCCGCGCTGGGCGGCGACGTCACCGAGACCGAGGACGGCCTGCGGATCAACCCGGCCCCGCTGCACGGAGGCACGTTCCACACCTACGACGATCACCGGCTGGTGATGGCGGGCGCCGTGCTCGGCCTGCGCGTGCCGGGTGTGCTCGTGGAGAACCCGGCCACGGTTGGCAAGACCTACCCCGGCTTCGTCGAGGACTGGCACCGACTGCTGCCCACAGCCAGCTGACCGCGAGTCCTGCGCTCCTGCCCGCGAGTCCTGCGCTCCTGCCCGCGAGTCCTGCGCTCCTGCCCGCGAGTTCTGCGCTCGCCGCCCGGCCTGATTCGACAGTCGTCGGCAGGGTCGCGGGTTCGGCGCGTGCTACGGCCCCGGCGTCGCGGCACCGGGCGCGGGAGCCTGGGCGTTGCCCGCGACGCCGTAGTTGCCCGCGCGCCCCTCCAGTTGCTCCCGAAGCGCAAGCACGGTCACCACCCGACCCGCCGAGCTGTCCACGTTGTCGACCGTGGAAAGGATCGACCCGGCGGAAGTGTCCGCCCTGGCGACACCGATCGCACCGGAGCCACTCGCCGACGGCGCGTCACCCGCGAGCACGGTTCCCGCGCCCGCGCGGTCGAGTTGAGTGGCGAACCGTGCCAGGGTCGCCGCCCTGTCACCAGCGCCCTCACCCCGCGCTGCTCCGCCCGTCAACACCACAGCGAGCTGTGCGGGCTGCACCTGCGCGCCCGGCTTGACGAACCCGCCCTCGGCCAGGCCCGCCAACACCGCCGCACGCTCCTCCGGCGTCGACTGCGGCAGCGCGTTCTGCTTGTCCAGCAGCAGTACCGAACCCAGCAGTGCGCCCGCGAGCGTGCCAGGGTCGGTCTCGGTCGGCAGCCGCACCCCGGCGGGCTGCAGGCGCGTCACGATGTCGCGCACCTGGTCGGCCCTGGCGGAATCGGTGAACGACCCGGTGAGCCGCACCTCGCCGGTGACGCTGCCACCCGCTGCCTCGATGAGCTCGGTCAGCGCCGAACTGTCGGCATCTCGGGCGTCACTCGTCGTCACCAGCACCACCGAACGCTGGTCGAGTATCCCGTCCACCACCGAGGGCCCGACGGACCCGGCGAATGCATCGGCGTCGGCCAGCTTCGCCTCGAGCCCGTTGCGTTCGGCCTCGAGGTCGGTGACACGCTGGGCGAGTTCACCCTTCTGGTCGGAGAGTCCCGACAGCAGCGCGCCGCTGAGCGCGGTCGAGCCCAGCACCACCCCAACGGCGAGCGCGAGAAACGCCGCCGCGATCGACACGACGTGGTAACGCAGCGAGATCATCCGGCCAATCCCTTCACCCAGCTCGTGAACGAACTCCAGGCGTCGCCGGCCCAGTCGAGGTAGACGTCACCGACTTCGGAGGCCAGCAGCGCGGCGAGCATGGCCAGCAACGCGGCGACCACGAGCAACACCACCGCGCCGACGGAAACCCGACTGCGGTGCAGCGCGGCCACCGCCTTGCCGTCCACCAGCCTGGTGCCCAGTTTCAGTCGCGTGAGGAAGGTCGAGGGGTTCGACCCGGACCTCCCGTTGTCCAGGAACTCGCGCAGTGTCGCCTGGAACCCCACGGTGACGACGAGAGTGGCGCCGCCCGCCTCGGCGAGCAGCAGCGCCAGGTCCTCAGGGTTGCCCGAGGCGGGAAACGTGGCCGCACTGATGCCGAGGTCCTGGATTCGCTCCAGACCGGGGGCGTGCCCGTCGGGCTGGGCGGGCACGATCACCTCGGCGCACTCCTTCAGCGTCTCCGCGCGCACGTTGTTGGGGTCGCCGACCACGATGTCGGCGGTGTATCCCTGGCCGCGCAACGTGTCGGCCCCGGCGTCGATGCCCACCAGCACCGGCCGGTGCTCGGCGATGTACTTGCGCAGCGCCCGCAGGTCCTCGGCGTGGTCGGTGCCCGGTGCGACCACCAGCACGTGCCGGTCCCGCAACCGGACCCCCACCTGCGGCACGCCGACTCCGTCGAGGATCAGTGCGCGTTCCCTGCGAAGGAACTCGATGGTGTTCGCCGAGAACGCCTCCAGTTGCGTCGACATCCCGGCCTTGGCCTCGATCATCTGGTCGGCGACCGTCTCGGCCGTCTGCACCGTGCCCGTCGCCAGGAGCGTCTCGCCCGCATACACGTCCGCCTCGTGCACGCGGATCTTGCTGCCGTCCTTGATTCGCCGCAACGCCTCGCCGCCGACCCTGTCGACCAGCGGGATTCCGGCTCCGACAACGAGTTCCGGACCGAGGTTGGGGTACCTGCCCGAAATGGACGGTGCCGCGTTGATCACGGCCGCGACGCCCGCGCGCACCAGCGCGTTGGCGGTCGTGCGATCGAGGTCCACCTCGTCTAGCACGGCGATGTCACCGCGACCGACCCTGCGCAGCAGGTCAGGGGTATTTCGGTCGACCCTGGCCGTGCCCGTCGTGCCGGGCAGCGCCTCCTTCGACCGCGACAGCAGGCCGGTGAGTTTCATAATCCGATCGTCACAAGCGCGACGGCCACCGACGTCCCGCCACGCCGCGACGCGGGGTCGAACTCACCCGTTAGCCTGACTCAATCCTCCACAGCGGAATGTCCGATGTGTTCCGGTCAGCCGCGCTTCCTCCGGGTGGCAGCGGCACCGGAGGGCCGCGCCGCCTCGTTCTTGTAGCGCTCGGCGGCGGTCAACAGTTCCTCGGCGTGCGCGCGACCGGTTTCCGTCTCGGCGAGGCCCGCGAGCATGCGCGCCAGCTCGGCCACCCGGTCCTGCTGCCGCACCACCCGCACGTCGCTGCGCGTGACACCGGCGTCGGTGCCCTTGTCGACGACGAGATGGCGGTCGGCGAAAGCCGCGACCTGCGGCAGGTGGGTGACCACCAGCACCTGGTGGCTTCGGGCCAGCTTGGCCAGCCTCCTGCCGACCTCCACGGCGGCCCTGCCGCCCACTCCTGCGTCGACCTCGTCGAACACCAGCGTCTGCACGGTGTCGGCGTGGGCGAGCACCACCTCGATCGCCAGCATCACCCTGGAAAGCTCACCGCCGGAGGCGGCCTTGTGGACGGCCAGCGCGGGCGCACCCGAATGCGCCCGCAACAGCAGCTCCACCTCGTCCACCCCCTCGGCGGCCGCGTGGACGCAGTGGCCGTCCACCACGAGCGCGTACGGGTCGTCCTTGTCGGTGTGCCGGGAGCGCACGGTGACCTCGAGCTCGGCCTGGCCCATCGCCAGCCCGGAGAGCTCCTCGGTGATCCGCTCGCCCAGCTTCCGCGCCGCGGCCGCGCGGGCGGCCGACACCCGCGTGGCGTGTCCCGCCAGTTCCGCCGCGAGCTCGTCGCGCCGGGCGGCCAGCTCGGCGAGCGCTTCCTCGGAGGTGTCCATTCCTTCGAGGCGCTTCCTGGCGTCCTCGGCCCAGGCCAGCACGCCGTCCACGTCCGCGGCGTACTTGCGGGTCAGCTGCTTCAGCTGCGCCTGCCTGGCCAGGATCGACTCCAGCCGCTGCGGGTCGGCCTCCAGCGACTCCAGATACCCGGCCAGTTCCGCCCCGACGTCACCGACCAGCACCGCTGCCTCGGCCAGCCTCGGGCACAGGTCGCGCAACACGGCGTCCTCCGTGCCGCCGAGCCTTCGCTGCGCCTCGGCGAGCAGTCCCAGCGCCCCCGGCAGCTCCGGGTCACCTTCGGCGGCACCCGCGATCGCGGTGTGCGCGGCCGTGGCGGCCTCCCGCAGTTCCTCGACAGCGGTCAGCCGCTTGATCTGCTCGGTCAGGTCGGCGTCCTCGCCGGGCGCGGGGGCCACCGCCTCGATCTCACCGAGACCGTGCCGCAACAAGTCGGCCTGCTGTGCCAACTCCCTCGCCCGGGTCGAGCGCTCCTCGAGTTCGGCGCGGACGGCCAGCCACGTCTCGCGCACCCGGCGGTAGTCCGCCAGCGGTGCGGCGACCGCCTCACCCGCGAAGCGGTCGAGCACCGCCCGCTGCTCCGCGGGCCGCAGCAGGCGCAGCTGGTCGTTCTGACCGTGCACGGCCAGCACGTGCTCGGCCAGGTCGGCGAGCACACCCACCGGGACCGACCGCCCACCGAGATGGGCACGGGAACGGCCGTCCCCTCCCACCGAACGCACCGCCAGCACACTGCCGTCCTCGTCGACGTCGGCGCCCGCATCGGCCACGATGCGCCTGACCCGCTCGGCGGTGACGTCCTCGAACCTGCCCTCCACCGTGGCCCTGCCCGCGCCCGCACGCACCTTGGACGCCTCCGACCGGCCGCCCGACAGCAGGTGAAGGCCGGTGACCACCATCGTCTTGCCCGCGCCCGTCTCCCCGGTGACCACGGTGAGCCCCGGGTGCAGTTCGAGCAGGGCGTCCTCGATAACTCCGAGGCCCTGGATGCGCATCTCGGCCAGCACGCCCATACCGTAGCGGCACCGGCCGACATCCGGGCGTGAGGAGGCGCGATCAGGGCTGTTGGTCGCGCTGGTCGCGCCTGCCGCCGTGCCGCTCCCGCCAGCTCTTCACCGGCAGCGAGAACTTGTGCACCAGCCGGTCGGTGAACGGCCCTTCCCACAGCCGTGCCAGCCGCACCGGCACACCGCCCGCGACCACCCGTACCCGGCTGCCCCGGTCCAGGTCGAAATGGCGCAGCCCGTCGCAGGTCAGCACGGCGGGCGAGCCGTCGGGGTCCACCTGCACGGTGATCACCGACGACCGCGAAACCACCAGCGGCCGGGAGAACATCGCGTGCGCGTTGCTCGGCACCACCAGCAACGCCTCGACATCCGGCCAGATCACCGGCCCACCCGCGGAGAACGCGTAGGCGGTGGAGCCCGTCGGCGTCGAGCAGAGCACACCGTCGCAGCCGAACGACGACACGGGCCTGCCGTCGACCTCGATGAGGGCGTCCAGGATGCGCTCGCGGGAGCTCTTCTCCACGCTCGCCTCGTTCAATGCCCAGGTTCGCGCGATCACCTCGTCACCGAGAGTGACGGTGACGTCGACGGTCATCCGCTCCTCGATGCGGTAACGCCGCTCCACCACCCGCTCCACGGTGTCGGCGAGCGCGTCGAAGTCGGCCTCGGTGAGGAATCCCATCCGCCCGAGGTTCACCCCCAGCACGGCCACCCCCTCCGGCCGGGCCACCTCCGCCGCGCGCAGCAGGGTGCCGTCGCCACCGAGCACGAGCACCAGCTCGGCTCCCCGCGCGGGCCGATCGTCGGGCGCCACCACCGCGCACGGCGGGCCCTCGCCGTGCGGTCCGATGAGCCTGCGCACCTCCTCGTCCACCACACGCAGCCGGATACCGGCCGCGGCGAGCCGCATGGCGACGTCTCTGGCCGCGCCCCGGGTGGCATCGCGATCCGGATGCACCACGAGCAGTACCTCGCGGGTTCCGGTGTCGTCGCGGTTCACGACGGTCCCTCCTCGACGGCTGCCCGCACCAGTCGCGTCACGGTGTCGGCGTCGGTCTCGCCCTCGGCTTGGCGCCGCAGCCACACGAAGTACTCGACGTTGCCGGACGGCCCTGGCAGCGGGCTCGCCACCACGCCGCGCGGGTGCAGCCCCAGTGCCGAGGCGCTGCCGAGTACATCGAGCACGGCGGCGACGCGCAGCTCGGGATCCCGGACTACGCCGCCGCTGCCCAGCCGCTGCCTGCCGACCTCGAACTGGGGTTTCACCATGGGCAGCAGGTCGGCGCCCTCGCCCGCGCAGGCCGCCAACGCGGGCAGCACGAGCTTCAGTGAGATGAACGACAGGTCGGCGACCACCAGGTCGACGGTGCCACCGATCAGCTCAGCGGTCAGCTCGCGGACGTTGGTGCGGTCAAGCACCACGACCCGCTCGTCGCTGCGCAACCGCCAGTCCAGCAGGCCCCTGCCCACGTCCACGGCGACGACGGTGGCGGCGCCCTCGCGAAGCAGCACGTCGGTGAAACCGCCGGTCGAGGCGCCCGCGTCCAGGCAGCGTCGGCCCTCGACGGTCAGCCCGCGTGGAGCGAAGGCGCGAAGCGCACCGAGCAGTTTGTGCGCCCCCCGCGAGGCCCAGCCGGGATCGTCGTCGGTTCGCACGACGATCGCCGCGTCGACCTCCACCCCGCTCGCCGGTTTGCTGGCCCGAAGTCCCCGCACGCTCACCCGGCCCTCGCCGATCAGCCTGCTGGCGTGCTCCCTCGATCGCGCGAGCCCCCTGCGCACCAACTCGGCGTCAAGGCGCGCTTTGCGCGGCATCGTCACACCTTGTCGATGCTGGAAAGCGCGACGGCGAGTTCGGTGTGCACCGCGTCGAAGCGCTCGACATGCTCCGCCACCGGCAGGTCACCGAGCTCCTCGAGCGCGGTGACGGCCTCCTCGATCCCGGCGCGCGGGTCGGCGTCGGGCGCCGGGTGCCCGGGAGGCGGGCCGGGCACGGGCCTTTGGGCTGGGTCTGTCTGTTCTTGCACGACCCAACGCTAACCGATCCGGGCGCGCACTCGCTCACACCAGGCCCAGCTGCGCCAGCGCGGCCTCGGCGATCTCCTCGCCTGCCCGCACCGCCGATGTGCCGTGCCGCCATGCCGCCGCGCACAGCGCCCTGAGCAGGTCGATGCCGTCGCGCTCTCCGTTGCTGGACGCGACGAGCACACCGTCCTCGGCGGTGACGTGCCACCCTGGTCGCGGCGCGACCTCGAGCTCGTCGGCCTTGCTCTGCAACGCCGTCAGGTCGGTCGCCAGGTATCGGGGACGTTCGGCGGGCCCCGCGGCGAGCAACTCGGCGGGGGTCACGACGCCGCTGAGCACGGCCAGCGAGGCGAACCCGGCGGCGGTGGCGCCCGCGATGTCGGTGTCGAGCCGGTCACCGACCACGAGCGGATCGGCCGCCCCCGCCGACTCGGCGGCAGTGCGCAGCACCGGCGGGCGCGGCTTGCCCGCGATCTCCGGCTCGGCGCTGGTGGCGGCCCTCAGCGCGGCCACCATGGCCCCGTTGCCGGGAAGCTGACCACGTTCGGTGGGCAGGGTGACGTCGCCGTTGCAGGCGACCCAGTACGCACCCGCGCGGACGGCAACGCAGGCCCGCGCGAGGTCAGCCCAGCAGGTGTCGGGCGAGTGCCCCTGCACCACGGCGGCGGCCTGCTCGGCCTGTTCGTCGCTCGCCTCGGCCGCGGTCAGTGGCCGCAGTCCCACGGCACGCACCTCGGCGGCCAGCGACGCGGTGCCGACCACGAGCACCGCCGAGCCCGCTGACAGCCGCTGCCGCAGCACCCGCGCGGCGGCCTGCGCGCTGGTGCTCACCTCGCCAGGGTCCGCGGCGACACCGAGCGAGGTCAGGTGCTCGGCGACCGCCGAGGGAGCTTTCGCCGCGTTGTTCGTGACGAACCGGACGGCGACCCCGAGCCTTCGCACGCTGGTGATCGTCTCGGGGACCCCCGTGATGGGGAGCGACCCGCGGTAGACGGTGCCGTCCAGGTCGAGCAGCACGGCATCGTGCCTGTCCAGTAGGGGTATCGACTCAGCCACCGGCCAACTCCCCGGCACGCTCGGCGGCATCGGTCTCTTCCTCCAGGTCGGCGTCGGCGGCGTGCAGGAACCACCGCACCGCCTCGTCGGTGCGGCCCGCGGCGGCGAGGTTGTCCGCGTAGGCGTAGAACAGCCGCGCACTCCACGGTTCGCTGCGCTTGGGGTCCAGGTCGTCGCCCTGCAACGCCACCACGGCCGCGTCGAGTTGACCGAGGTCACGGCGCGCACCGGCGGCCACGATACGCAGTTCCACCTGGACTTCCTTCGGCAGCGTCTTGGGATCGGTCTCCTTGGCGATGTCCAGTGCGCGTTCCGGCCTGCCCAGTGCCCGCTCCGCGTCGGCGATCACGGCGACGTGGGCGTCGGTTCGGGTCATCCGGCGCACCGCGCGCAGCTCCGACAACGCCTCCGACCAGTTGCCCGCGTGGTAGGCGGCGAGCCCGACGGCCTCGCGCACGACGGGGATTCTCGACGCTTTCGCCTTGGCGTACCTGGCATGGGCGAGCGCGGCCTCGGGGTCCTCGTCCACCAGTGAGCCCGCCGCCACGAGATGGCGGCCCACGCGCTCGGCGAGGTCCCTGGGCAGGGACCGCAACTCCCTGCGCGCTTCGGGGTCCAGGTCGGCGAAGTCGATGTCCTCGGGCAGTTCCGGAGCTTCCAGTAGCTCACGCGCCACCACCTCGTCGCGCTGCCCACGCTCGCGTGGCGCCCGGTCCGCGCGGTGCGGACTACCCTCGCGCCGCTGCGGCTGCTCACGCCGCTGCGGCTGCTCACGGCGCTGCGGCTGCTCACGGCGTGCACCGGAGTCCGGGCGTTGCCCGTACTCCCGGCGTGGCCCGGCTTCTCGACGTTGCGGATGCTCGGCGCGGCCGCGGTTCGGTCTGTCCTGGCCTGCGGCGCGGTTGTCCCCGCGAGGCCCTTCGTGGCCCCGCGCGCTGTCGCCGTAGCGGGACCGTCCGCCGTTGTGGCCACCGTGCCCGGCTCGGCGGTCGCCGTCGCGTCGAGGCTGCTCGTCACGGTCGCGGCGCGGCCGGTAGGAGCGGTCCCGCTCGTTCCCGGAACCGCGGTCCTGCTCGTTCCCGGAACCGCGGTCGCGCTGTGACCGCTCGCCGTGGCCTGACCTGCCCGAGCCGTCCCTGCCACTGCCACGGTCGCCGCGGCTACGTTCGTCCCGGCCCGGTCTGCCGTGCCCACTCCGGCCGCGATCCTGGCCACGCGAATCCTGGCCACGCGGCTTCTCGTCACGCGCGCTGTTGTTACGCGCGCTGTCGTCACGCCGCCTGCGATCGTCGCGGTACTCTCGAGCACCGTCTCGAGCCGGCTTGTTCCGGCGATCCTCGTCGCGTCGCCGCGGTCGAGCGGACTCGCCGTCGTTCTCTGAGTCGCGCCGACCGAACTCGGACACGTGTCCTCCTAGTGCACACTATGAACGTAGACATACCGAAGGCCCGTTAGGACGGTCAGCCGACCAATCCTAACGGGCCTTCGGTTGTTGGTGTTCGGCGGTGTCCTACTCTCCCACACCCGTGGGGGTGCAGTACCATCGGCGCTGGCAGGCTTAGCTTCCGGGTTCGGGATGGGTCCGGGCGTGTCCCTGTCGCTGTGGCCACCGAAACAGTGGTGAAACAACCACGGTGTGGTGTGGTGTGGTGTTTCAGAGTTGCAGAGTGGGTGCGGGTGTATGGGGTTTTGTGGTGAAGTCCTCGGCCGATTAGTACCAGTCCACTCCAGAGCGCATTGCTGTGCTTCCATGTCTGGCCTATCTACCCAGTGGTCTGCTGGGGGCCTTAACCCACGGGGGGTGGGAGACCTCATCTTGGAACGGGTTTCCCGCTTAGATGCCTTCAGCGGTTATCCCTTCCGAACGTAGCTAACCAGCCGTGCCCCTGGTGGGACAACTGGCATACCAGAGGTTCGTCCGTCCCGGTCCTCTCGTACTAGGGACAGCCTTCCGCAAGTCTCCTGCGCGCGCGGCGGATAGGGACCGAACTGTCTCACGACGTTCTAAACCCAGCTCGCGTGCCGCTTTAATGGGCGAACAGCCCAACCCTTGGGACCTACTCCGGCCCCAGGATGCGACGAGCCGACATCGAGGTGCCAAACCATGCCGTCGATATGGACTCTTGGGCAAGATCAGCCTGTTATCCCCGGGGTACCTTTTATCCGTTGAGCGACACCCCTTCCACCAGGTGGTGCCGGATCACTAGTCCCTGCTTTCGCACCTGCTCGACCCGTCAGTCTCACAGTCAAGCTCCCTTGTGCACTTACACTCAACACCTGATTGCCAACCAGGCTGAGGGAACCTTTGGGCGCCTCCGTTACTCTTTGGGAGGCAACCGCCCCAGTTAAACTACCCACCAGGCACTGTCCCCCACCCCGATCAGGGGCGTGGGTTGAGGTTCCCCATCCGGCCAGAGTGGTATTTCAACAATGACTCCACCCGCACTGGCGTGCGGGTTTCACAGTCTCCCACCTATCCTACACAAGCCGAACCGAAAACCAATACCAAGCTGTAGTAAAGGTCCCGGGGTCTTTCCGTCCTGCCGCGCGAAACGAGCATCTTTACTCGTAGTGCAATTTCGCCGGGCCTGTGGTTGAGACAGCCGGAAAGTCGTTACGCCATTCGTGCAGGTCGGAACTTACCCGACAAGGAATTTCGCTACCTTAGGATGGTTATAGTTACCACCGCCGTTTACTGGCGCTTAAATTCTCAGCTTCACCCCCCGGAGGGGGCTAACCGGTCCTCTTAACGTTCCAGCACCGGGCAGGCGTCAGTCCATATACATCGACTTACGTCTTCGCATGGACCTGTGTTTTTAGTAAACAGTCGCTTTCCGCTGGTCTCTGCGGCCGACCCATCCCAGCCCGCGTGGGGCTTCAGATGTTTCGGCCCCCCTTCTCCCGAAGTTACGGGGGCAATTTGCCGAGTTCCTTAACCACAGTTCACCCGATCGCCTTGGTATTCTCTACCTGACCACCTGTGTCGGTTTGGGGTACGGGCCACGCGCGCACTCGCTAGAGGCTTTTCTCGGCAGCAGAGGATCACCCTACTTCGCCACAACGGCTATGCATCACGCCTCACCCTCGTCATCCAAGACAGCCCGACGGATTTGCCTGCCGGGCGGGCCACACGCTTACACCAGTATCACCACTGACTGGCGGGGCTACCTTCCTGCGTCACCCCATCGCTTGGCTACTACAGGATCAGGTCCCACGCACACCCACCGGTCCTCCCGAAAGAGAACCAGCAGACACGGGTGGTTAGTCTCACCTGCCTCGCCAGGGACGCGCACACGCGGGTACGGGAATATCAACCCGTTGTCCATCGACTACGCCTGTCGGCCTCGCCTTAGGTCCCGACTTACCCTGGGCGGAACAACCTGGCCCAGGAACCCTTGGTCATCCGGCGGCAGAGATTCTCACTCTGCATTCGCTACTCATGCCTGCATTCTCACTCCCACACCCTCCACCACTCGCTCACGCGATGGCTTCACCGGATGCAGGACGCTCCCCTACCCACCCACACGACTACACCCACCCCGGACGAACCAGAGCCGGCGGATCTCCTGTGCAGGTGACACGGCTTCGGCGGTGTGCTTAAGCCCCGCTACATTATCGGCGCAGAACCACTTGACCAGTGAGCTATTACGCACTCTTTCAAGGATGGCTGCTTCTAAGCCAACCTCCTGGTTGTCTCAGCGACTCCACATCCTTTCCCACTGAGCACACACTTAGGGGCCTTAGCCGGTGTTCTGGGCTGTTTCCCTCTCGACGACGAAGCTTATCCCCCGCCGTCTCACTGCCACGCTCTCACACACCCGTATTCGGAGTTTGGTTGACTTCGGTAAGCCGGTAAGCCCCCTAGGCCATCCAGTAGCTCTACCCCAGGCGTGAAACACGTGACGCTGCACCTAAATGCATTTCGGGGAGAACCAGCTATCACGGAGTTTGATTGGCCTTTCACCCCTACCCACAGCTCATCCCCCAGGTTTTCAACCCTGGTGGGTTCGGGCCTCCACACCGTCTTACCGGCGCTTCACCCTGGCCATGGGTAGATCACTCCGCTTCGGGTCTAGACCACGCGACTCACACGCCCTCTTCGGACTCGCTTTCGCTCCGGCTACCCCACCCGGGTTAACCTCGCCACGCAGCACTAACTCGCAGGCTCATTCTTCAAAAGGCACGCCATCACCACCACACAAGGCAGCAGCTCTGACGGCTTGCAGGCACACGGTTTCAGGTACTCTTTCACTCCCCTCCCGGGGTACTTTTCATCTTTCCCTCACGGTACTCGTCCGCTATCGGTCACCAGGAAGTATTTAGGCTTACCGGGTGGTCCCGGCAGATTCACAGCAAATTCCACGAGCTCGCTGCTACTCGGGGACACCACCACAACACCGCCATGCAGTTTTCGCGTACGGGACTCTCACCCACTCCGGTCAACCATCCCAGGCTGTTCCACTAACCACACACGGCATCGCCAGAAGTGTCAGCTCCTGAACAGTGGCACCCCACAACCCCGCACACACAACACCTGACAGCTTGACATGCGCACGGTTTAGCCTCCTCCGCTTTCGCTCGCCACTACTCACGGAATCACACTTGTTTTCTCTTCCTACGGGTACTGAGATGTTTCACTTCCCCGCGTTCCCTCCACACACCCTATACATTCAGGTGCGGGTGACACCCCATCACGGGTG